>JANNQE010000359.1:0-17741 GCA_031441625.1 Planctomycetia bacterium | reverse complement strand
AAGGTGCGGGTGCGGAGCATGGCCGCCAGGTCGGCCGCGGGGATCCGCCCGCCCTTCGGCTTTCCGCCCTGCACCACCGCCAGCCTGAGCCGGTCGATGACCACCGCCTGCAGGTCGTGGGCGGTCATCACCTCCGCCAGCCGCGGGCGGTCGCCGTCGTGCACCACCCGCATCCCCATGCCGCCGTCCGGGTGGAGGTACAGGTCGCCGGCCCGGCTCAGCGCGGCGGCGAACCGCCCCAGCAGCTCGTCCGGCGGCAGGTCGGCGTCGTACACGTACGCCGTCCCCCGTGGCGGGCCGCTCCACCCGCCGGCGGGCGGAGCGGCCCCAGTGGCCATCACCTCGCCCATGAACTCAAAGACTTGATCGCTCACAGTACTCCCCCTCCAGTTGTCCGGGTCGGCGGTGCCGCCCGGCGTCGTTCAGCCGCTTCTTTACCCCGACCTTCCGCAGGCCGGGTGTGCGGCGTGGACCCCACACACCCCACACACCCGACACACCCGGTGGCGGCGTGGTCGCCGGACCGCCGTCAGGAGGGCCGCGGCCCGTGACCGCCGTCATCCGGGGCGGTGGTGTGCGTGTTGGGTGGGGTCGTGGCCACACAATGCACCCGCCGTGCCGTGTGCACAGCCCGTGGCGGAGGTGCTGGGCAGACAAGAGGTTGGGACGAGACCGCCGGACTTTAGCGGACGCGATCGTCATCGAACGGCCCTGCGTGCGACACTTTGCGGGGAACCTGCAACTCAACCCGGCCGGCGGGGGCGAATGTGCGACGCCCAATCGCCCGGGTGAAACGGGAGTGGCCGGATGGAGCCGCCGGTGCGCGGGAATGGGGTGAGCTTGCACGCCCAGAGGGGTGTCGCCCGAGAAGTGTGACCACCCGAGCCCGCTCGACTCCACCTCCGCGAAGAGTTCGCGGCAGGTGCGTGATGACAAACACTCCGCCGAAATGGCAGACTTCACAAACCGTCGTCTGTGGCACTCGTGCTTCGCCGGATGCCTGGCGGCAGCAAAATGGCTGTGCCGGCACAGCACCCCGTCACTCCGGAGAAAGGCACCGCCCGCGGGTGCCGCACTCACTCGGCATAGTAGAGGAGTTGTTGGACCTTCCCATCGGGTGTCCGGTAGAGGGACGCCCGGACGGTGGCCGTCTTGTAGGTCAGGATCACCGTCGCCACCTCCATCCCGCCCCGCTCGGAGGTGCCCCGCACTTCCACCTTCTCCGGCTCGCCCAGCGCCTTCAGCCGCTCCCCGCCCGCCTTCACCCGCTCGTCGGTCAGGTACACGCTGTACTCCTCGCCCAGCTTCGTGCGGTCCACCTTCCCGTCGGCCAACTCCTTGATCAGCCCGAGCACGGCCTCCTTCGGCCCGACCCCGGCCACCTTCGGCACCGGCGGGGCGTCCTGGGCCTCGATGTCCTTCAGCAGCAGCTTGAACAGCTCACCCCGCAGCTTCGCCGTGGACACGTGCTCGGTGTTCGACAGCACCACCACCCCGCTCTTCGCCCGCGGGATGAACGTGTTGGCCGACACGAACCCGCTCACCCCGCCCGTGTGGGCGAGGACGGCGTTCCCCTCCTGGGTGCCGATCCCCAGCCCGCACCCGTAGTCCGACACCTTCCCGGTGGTCAGCGTCCGCGGGGCGGTCATCACCTGGTACGACTCGGGCTTCAGCACCCCGCCCGTGGTCAACGCCAGGTCCCATTTCAGGAGGTCCGTCGCCGACGCCCACAGTCCGCCGGCCGCGTCGATCCACCCGTCCGCCTCGGGCTTGGCCGGCTCGGGCTCGCCGAGCGCGAACGACGTGTACCCGGTCGCCGCCGACAGCCCGGCCGAGGAACCGAACCGCGACCGCTCCAGCTTCAGGGGCTTCAGCAGTCGGGTCTCGACGACCTTGCCGAACGATTCGCCCGACACCTTCTCCACGATCGCTCCGAGCAGGATGTACCCGGTGTTGCTGTAGGAGAACCTCGCCCCCGGCTCGAAGTCGAGCTTCCCGCCGGCGTACTCCTTGAGCAGGGCGTCGGTGGTGATCGGCCTGATCATCCGCCGGTCGAGGAAGTCGAGCGGGTAGTAGTCCGGGTAGCCGGCGGTGTGGTTCATCAGGTCGCGGAGGGTGATGTCCTTCGCACGTGTGAGGTCCGGGTAGTACTTCGACACGGGGTCGTCGATGGAGAGCTTGCCCTGCTCGGCCAGCAGCAGCACGCAAGCGCAGGTGAACTGCTTGGTGATCGACCCGACGGCGAAGCTGGTGTCGGCTTCCACCGGCAACTTCATTTCGATCGACCGCCGGCCGTAACCCTTGGCGAACACGATCTTCCCGTCCAGCATGACCGCGACGGACAGCCCGACGAACCCCTTCTCCTTCACCTGGCCGGCGACGTACGCGTCCACCGCCTTCAGGTCGAACGACTTCGGCAGCTCGGGCGGCGTGCCCAGGAGCGTGAGCAGCAGCGGGGCGGACCAGAGGCAGTTCATGGCACGTCTCGAACGGACTAGGAGAGTCCAGTGTCACCGCCGTCGGCATCGGGGCAAGAGAAATCCCAGACCGTTCCCGCATGCCCCCCGTCAATGCCTTCACTTGCCGTCACCCCGGCCGGATTCTCACGCCCACTCGGCGAGCGTGTCGGGTACACTCAACCTGGCTCTCGTGGGCCGGCACTGTCGGCCGGTGTGAGGAACACGACTCATGCGCGAACAGCGTTGGGGGGACGGTTGGCTCCTGCTCGTCGGATGCCTGGTGACCGGCCGGCCGGCCGCGGCCGCCGAGGGTGTCGATTACCTCAAGCAGGTCAAGCCGCTGCTCGAAGCCCGGTGTTACACCTGCCACGGGGCGCTCAAGCAGAAGGGCAAACTCCGTCTCGATACGGCCGCGCTGGCGATCAAGGGCGGTGGTTCGGGTCCGGCGGTGGTCGCCGGTGACCCGGCCAAGAGCGAACTGCTCGTCCGCGTGCAGGCGAAGGGCGGCGACAGGATGCCGCCCGAACACGAGGGTGAGCCGTTCACCGGACCGCAAGTTGAACTGTTGCGGAAGTGGATCGCGGCCGGGGCGCCGTACCCTGCGGACGAGAAGCCGGAAGCGGACGCTCGCGACCACTGGGCATTCAAACCGGTCGCCCGCCCGCCGGTGCCCAAGCCGAAGGCGGCGGAGTGGGCGAAGAACCCGATTGATGCGTTCGTCGGCCGACGGCACGAAGAGCGAGGTCTGACGCCACTCCCGGAGGCGTCCCGGGCGGTGCTGCTGCGGCGGCTGTCTCTCGACCTGATCGGGCTGCCGCCGACGCCCGAGGAGACCGCCGCCTTCCAGGCCGACGACCGCGAGGACTGGTACGAGCGGGCGGTGACCCGCCTGCTCGACGACCCCCGCCACGGCGAGCGGTGGGCACGGCACTGGATGGACGTGTGGCGGTACAGCGACTGGTGGGGGCTGGGCAACGAACTGCGGAACAGCCAGAAGCACACGTGGCACTGGCGGGACTGGATCGTCGAGGCGTTGAACAAGGACACCGCGTACGACGAGATGGTCCGGCAGATGCTCGCGGCGGACGAACTGTACCCGACCGACCCCGACAAGTTGCGGGCGACGGGTTTCCTCGCCCGCAACTACTTCCTGTTCAACCGCCACCAGTGGATGGACGAGACCGTCGAGCACGTGGGCAAGGCGTTCCTCGGGTTGACGATGAACTGCGCCCGCTGCCACGACCACAAGTACGACCCAATCGCGCAGGTCGACTACTACCGCCTGCGGGCGTTCTTCGAGCCGTACCACGCCCGGCTGGACGTGGTGCCGGGCGAGGTCGATCTGGAGCGGAACGGCCTGCCACGGGTGTTCGACGCCCGTCCGGACGAGCCGACCTACCGCTTCATCCGCGGCGACGAGAAGAACCCGGACAAGTCCCGCACCATTCCACCAGGGGTGCCCACGCTTCTGGCCCCGAAACTACCCGAGATCAAGCCGGTCGAATTGCCGGTCGAGGCGTGGCAGCCGCAGCGTCGGGCGTGGGTGATCGACGCCCACATCGCCGCCGCGAAACAGAAGGTGATGGCCGCGGAAGCGACCCTCGCGGCGGCGGATAAACGCCTGACCGAAGCGAGGGCGATCGCAAAAGGCACAGTCGAGCCGGCGAAGCCGCCATCCGGCGTGAAACCGGCGAACGACACCAAGCCGCTGGTCGCTGACGACTTCACCAAACTCGACAAGGACCGCTGGCAGCTCTTCGGAAGAGAGTGGAAGCACTCGGCGAACCGTCTCGAACAGAAGCAGGACGGCGCGAAGCGGGCGGCCCTCCGGCTGATCGCCAAACCGCCACAGGATTTCGACGCCACCGTCCGGTTCACCCTGCTCGGCGGGAGCAAGTGGCGGAGCGTCGGGCTGGGGTTCGACGCGGCCGACGGGGACCCGACGGACGACGCGGTGGCCGCCTACCACGAACAACAGGTGTACGTGAGCGGCGTGGCCGGCGGGTCCAAGATCCACGCCGTGTACAACGACGGCGGGAAGTGGCAGTACCCGCCGGCCCCAACCGTGCGGATGCTCCCGGTGGCCCTGAACCAGGAGTACACGCTCCGCCTTCGAGTTCGCGGGACGCTGATCAACGCGTCGCTCAACGGCGAACCCGTCCTCGCCTGCACCACTCCGCTCGCCCGGCGGGACGGCCGGCTCCAGATCACCACGTTCGACGCGCTCGTCGCGCTGCACGAGGTGCGAGTCGAACCGCTCGACCCGAAAGCCGAGTTGCGGCCGCCGAACGACCCCTCGGCCGTTGCGCCCCTCACCGTTGACGCCGCCGAGGCCGAACGGCGAGTGGCGAAGGCGGCGGTGGCCGTGGCACAGGCCGAACTGACGGCGGTCGAGTTGCGGGCGAAGGCCTGGCAACTGGTCTGGGCCGAGCGAGACGAGAGCCAGCGGCGTGCCGCCCACGCCGCGGCGATCAAGGCTGATCGCGAGGTGGCGGTCGCCCGTGCGAGACAGACGGTGGCCGCGACCGAGCGCGACTCACTCCGGGCCGCCAAGGGCAACCCGGCGGCCGCGAAAGCGGTGCAAACCGCCAAGGAAGCGCTCGAGAAGGCGACCACCGCCCTCGCCGCTGAGGTCAAGCCGACGGACAAGTTGCCGGAATTCGTCGGCGCCCGGTGGACGCCAACGCGGTTCTTGAATTCCGGGGCCGACGACCCGACGCCGCCGTTCACACCCAGTAGTACCGGCCGCCGCACGGCTCTGGCGAAGTGGGTCACCGACCCCGGCAACACGCTCACCGCGCGGGTGGCGGTGAACCACATCTGGGCCCGGCACTTCGGCACCCCGCTCGTTGCGACCGTGTTCGACTTCGGCCGCAAGGGCCAGCCGCCGACGCACCCCGAGTTGCTCGACTGGCTGGCGAGCGAGTTGGTCGAAAGCGGGTGGAGCATGAAACACCTGCACCGCCTGATCGTGACGTCGGCGACGTACCGGCTCGCGGGTGCGGGCCGCGCCGCCGAGGCGAACGCCGCCAAGGATCCCGACAACGTGTGCCTGTGGCGTCGAACACCTGTTCGCCTGGAGTCGCAAGCCGTGCGGGACAGTCTGCTGTCGCTCGCGGACGCACTCGACCCGAAACTCGGTGGGCCGTCGGTCCTGCCCGCTCAACAAGCCGACTCGAAGCGGCGCAGCCTCTACTTCTTCCACTCGAACAACGAGCGCAACCTGTTCCTGACGACGTTCGACGAGGCCCTCGTCACCGACTGCTACCGCCGCGAGCAGAGCATCGTCCCCCAGCAGGCGCTGGCGATGACCAACAGCCGGCTGGTGCTCGACCACTCGCGGCCGATCGCGGACCGCGTGGCGAAACACCTCGCCGCCTCCGGCCGGCCGGCCGACGACGAGACGTTCGCCCGCGCGGCGTTCCTCGTGCTGCTGGCGGCCGAGCCGACGGACAAGGAACTCGCCGCCTGCTCGCGGGCACTCGACGAGTGGCGGAAGTTGCCCGAGGCCGGTTCGGGGGCAGCCGCCACGGCGTTCGCCCGGGCCAATCTGGTGTGGGTGTTGCTCAACCATAACGACTTCGTCACCGTCCGCTGAGGGGAGTCTCAATGGCGATGTTCTCCGGGCCGATGACCCGCCGGCGGATGCTGTCCGGGTTCGCCTCGCTGGCCGCCGCCGCCATGCTCCATCGTGACGGTTACGCCGGGGAGGGGAAGTGGACCCCGCCGGACGGGAAACCGCATTTCAAGCCGAAGGCGAAGAGCGTCATCTGGCTGTTCATGAACGGCGGGGTGAGCCACGTTGAGAGCTTCGACCCCAAGCCGATGCTCACCAAGTACGCCGGCAAGACGATCAAGGAGACGCCGTTCGCCGATGCCCAAGACCCGAAGAAGCTGGCGGTCGAGCGGCTGGTCGTCCCGGACGGCAACGGCAACCAGCGGAACACCCTCTACCCGTTGCAGGTCGGGTTCAAGAAGCACGGCCAGAGCGGGATCGAGGTGAGCGACTGGTTCCCGCACATCGCCGGGCAGGTGGACCGCTTGGCGGTGGTGCGGTCGATGTGGACCACCGACAGCAACCACGGTGCCCAGACCCAGTTCCACTCCGGCCGGCACACGAACGATGGGGCGTTCCCCAACCTCGGCGCGTGGGTACACTACGGCCTCGCCTCACTCAACGACGACCTGCCGCAGTACATCTCCTTCGGCACCCGCGAGTACTGGAACAAGAAGGACGGGCACTACCTCGGCCCGGCCCACGACGCCGTGCCACTGCGGGTGGACCCGGACAACCCGCTCGACTTCGCCAAGCCGGAGCGGCCGCTCTCCGCGAAGGCGAAGGGGGTCGGAATCGACCTGCTCAAGGACCTGCACGCCGAGCGGGCCGCCGAGTCGCCGCGGGACGCCGCGCTCGAGGCCCGCATCGCCTCCTACGAACTGGCCTTCCGGATGCAGCGGTCAGTGCCCGAGGCGGTCGACTTCTCGAAGGAGACGGCCGAGACCCGCAAGCTGTACGGGCTGGACCTGCCGCACTGCCGCGAGTTCGGCACGCAGATGCTCGCCGCCCGCCGGCTGGTCGAGCGGGGAGTGCGGTTCGTCCAGGTGCAGCACGGGGCCGGCGGGGCCGGCGCCTGGGACGCGCACGGCGGGCTGAAGGCGAACCACGAGAAGAACGCGCTGGCCGTCGACCAGCCGGTCGCCGCGCTGCTCCAAGACTTGCACCGCCTCGGGCTGTTGGACGAGACGCTGGTGGTGTTCGCCACCGAGTTCGGCCGCACCCCGGGCTCGCAGGGGGCGGACGGCCGCGACCACCACATCTTCGGGTTCAGCGTGTGGCTGGCCGGCGGCGGCATCAAGGGCGGGGTGGTGCACGGGGCGACCGACGAGATCGGCTTCCACGCGACCGAAGACCGGCACTACGTGACCGACGTCCACGCCACCATCCTGAACCGCCTCGGGCTGGACTCCCGCCGCCTCGAGATCCCCGGCCGCAAGCGGCTGGACATCGACCACGGGAAGGCGATCGCGGCAATCCTCGAGTGATCGTCGGCACTCACCGTCGCGGCCCCACGTCCGACAAGGTCCAGCCGAACGGGGCCGAATCGCTGTGCAGGCGGGTGTGGATCGTCACGGAGTCGAGGGTTCGGGCTGTGGGCAGACCATCCCAAGTCCCGAACCACGACCCGCCCATGACGAGGGTTGAGCCCGGTCAGATGAGGATCAACTCCCGCTGTCGGCTGGAGAGAAACTCACACCCGCTGGCGGAGACCAGCACGTCCTCTTCCAGACTGACGATCCCACGATCGGTCATCGCGCCGAGTTCCAGCGTGAACACGTTCCCCGCCTCGACAACTCCCTCGGTGTTCCGCCCGTAGCACGGCCACCGCGGGCCGAGCATCGTGCCGCCGTCGTGAACCGCGCGACCCAGGCCGTGCCCCAACCCGTGCTTGTACTCGGGATACCCGGCATCCACGATGACCTTCCGGGCGGCGGCATCGACCTCGAACCCGCGCACGCCAGGTCGCAGTGCCTCGGCGCCGGCGTCGATTGCTCGTAACACCGTGGCAAACGCCTTCTGGACTTCCGCAGGCGGCGCCGACTCCCCCTCCCGTCGGACGTACCACATCCGCTGCAGGTCGGAGCAGTACCCGTCGAGCCGCACGCCCAGGTCGATGTGAACGAGGTGCCCCGGCTCGACCCGGATCTCGGCCGACGGGTACGAGTGCCCGAAGTCGGACGCCGGTCCGGTGTTGACGATCGGGCACCCCTCGGCCGCCCACGCCGGCGTCACTCCCATCTCGGCCAACTGGGCGTGAACGAACGCAGACAGGTCTCGCTCGCTCAGCCCCGGGCGGATCTGACCGGTCAGACGGTCGAAGAGTTGTTCGGTCACGGCCACCACCCGCCGAATGCGGTCGACCTCGGTCGGCGACTTGCGACCCCGCAACCGGGACAGGAGTGGGGCGGCGGAGGTCAGCCGTTCCAGGTACACGGTGCCCGCCAGCAACTGCTGAAGGAGCAGCCAGTGGCCGTGCGTCAGTCCGTCGGCCGTCACGTCGTCGGTGCTGTAGTTCAGCCCGATCGACGCCGGGTCGAGCTTCTGGATCGCGGTCAGAAGCGGACCGCGGATGTCCTCGTCGTACCCGACCACCTCTTGGAAAACGCCCTTCGCCCGGATCGCCGACGTGTCGAAGTTCGCCACGATGGCGACCCGCTCGCCCGTTGCCCCGAACAGGAAGGCGGAGTTCCGCACCACGTTAGCGCCGACAACTTGATCGATGCCCGGATCGGGGTGCAGCTCCGTTTCACGGGCGAAGGTCAGCCAGCAACCGAGTCCGGTCTCGGCAAGCAGAGCCTGCGCCTGATCGGCCTTCTCGTGGAGCAACATGCGTGGGCCTCGCCAGGTTCGGTGGTCACGCTATTGAACCGACAACCCGTGTGCGCGGCAGGTGGTGGCCGTCTCGGGGGTGATGTAAACTGTGCCACGGCGCTCACCCGAGCACCGTCAGCGGCACTCGCCGAACGAAAGAACCGACGGGGGTTTCCATGTCCACGCTGCGGATGGCCGTTCTGATCGCCGCTCTCGCCGGCTCGAGTTTGGCGATTGCCCAGTCGGACCCCAAGAAGGTCGAGGAGAAGGCGCAGCAGTTCGTGCTGTTCGACACCACGTTCACGTTCACCAAGGAGGACGCGGACAACTCCAAGCCGAGCAAGTCGCACTACTACGTCACGGGCAAGGTGCTCAACGCCGACCGCCCGAAGGACTGGACGAGCCCGGTCGACTACCGCAACGGCACCGTTCACATCCGGGCCGAGGTGCTGGAGAAGCCGGAAGGCGGCGCGCCCACCACCTGGTCCCTGTGCTACATCCCGAACAGGGGGTTGAAGGCCGGGTACGGCTGCACCGGCACCGACGTGTACAAGGAGAAGGGGGTGTACGAGAAGGATGTGAAGATGACCGACTTCTGGCAGAACGACCTGATCGTGTGGGAGGAGGGGATCAAGGAGATGCACCTGGTGATGAAGGACGACAGCGGCGGGGGCGGGCACGCCCACAAGCGGACCGACCCGGAGAAGTTCTTCCCCACCAAGATGCGGATCACCATGATCCAGGTGGCCAAGGGGGCGAAGTACGACCCGAAAGTCGTGCCGAACCTGCCCGAGAAGAAGTGACCCCGACCTCGTGATGTCTCGCGGCACCCGGTCATCCGCTTGAGCGGTTTCGGGCTCGTCGTGGTTGGCGTCAAAGTAGGAGGCTCACGCCGGGTGGCGTCGGTGGAACGGCACGCGGCGTGTGCCTCCTACTTTCACCACTCTGAGGAAACTGAACCCGCTCGAATCCGGAAGGTCGCCGCACTCGACGAGCCGGCTGTTCTCCTTCGCCGACTTCGCCGCGGCTTAGACGATCGCGCTGACGGCAACAATCTCGTCGTGCGGAACGGGTTCTCTGCCGGTCCGGATCATGTCCCGGGACGTCGCCGCCATCCGGAACATCTCGGAGTGGTGCCATTACCAGAAATCCCCCTCGATCGCCGGGGTGGACTCGGACAGCCGCTTCTCGAAGTGGACGGCCGTGTGGCAGTACTCCGCCCGCTCGTTCGGGCGGCCGAACCAGATCTCGGCGGGCATGCGGTCGGCGTACGTCACCAGCGCGTGGCAGGTGTCTTCGCGGGCGTACATGCCGACCGACTGGACTCTCGGGCCGAGGGGGGTGACGACCGTGCAGGCCGGGTGCTGACCGTACACCAGCCAGCCGTCTACCGGGTCCGACGCTTGACTCACCGGCTTTTCCGCGGACAATCGTCAGCGTCCCGCTCGCACCCGCCTATGCTCCCGCCGACACTGTTTTCGGGTCTATACCAGAACCTCCAGCCGACCGGCCGGTCGGGGGTGGAGGAGTACTACGGCCGGCACGCCCAACTCGGATACCCGGTACTGGTCCGGGCGGTGCGGCATCTGTCAGCCGGACGAACAGTTCAGGGGCGGTTGTTCGTCCGCGGGGCGGTGGCGGCGGCCAAGCTCCGGCACCCGAACGTGACCGAAGTGATCGACCACCTGTCCACCCCCGAGGCCGACTACTTGGTGGAGGAGGAGGTGGGCGGTCAACCGGTGCGGGACATCCTCAAACGGGACGGGCCGTTCCCTCCCGCACGTGCGGTGGCGGTGGCCGCCCAGGTGGCCGACGCCCTCGGCTATGCACACCAGAAAGGTCTGATCCATCGGAACGTGAGCGGGACGGCGGTGACTCTGACAGCCGACGGGGCGGTCAAACTGGGCGGATTCGAGGCGGCCCGCCTGCCGGGCGAGACTGACGACCCGTGGGCGGACGATCCGCTGCTCGGCAACCCGGTGTACATGTCCCCCGAGCAGTATACCGGCGAGCCGGTCACGCCGGCGTCTGACGCCTACTCGCTCGGCTGTCTGCTGTTCGAGATGCTCACCGGCCGCCCGCCATTCACTGGCGCGTCACCCGACGCCATCCTGTACGCCAAGACCCACGCCGCCACACCACCACGGCCGTCGAAGGGGCGGAAGGGTGTGCCCGCGACCCTGGATAAGGTCGTGGCCTCGCTCCTCCAGCGCAACCCGATGAAACGGCCGGGGTCGATGGCGGAGGTGAAAGCGCTGCTGGGCGAAGAAGGGACCCCGGCGGCGGCGGCCGCTCCGGACATGCTGTCCGAGGTGTTGCACGAGTTCCCCGCCCCGATCGCCCTGGCGTACAACCAGGTGTGGGCGGTGCGGGACTACGGCCGCCGGTTCGACAGCCTGCTCGACCTGGCCGAGGCGACGGTGAAGTACTCCGCCGCGGTCGCCGTACTGGCCGGGTGTGCGGCCACCGGGCGGACAGCCGGCCCGATGGACAAGTTGCAACAGCCGTCATTCGGCCAGTGGCTGGGCTACCTGCGGACGGCGGTGCGGGGGTGCCCCGCCGACCCACTCGTCGCCCGGTTCGCCGCGTCGTTCGACACCCCCGGTTCGACGGCAAGACCGGACTGGTGGTGGCCGACGAGTTGGTGGCGGCGCGGAACCGGGCGAAGCACGGCGGCGGGCTGCCGGGGGTGGCCGACGCGGGCCCGTTCCGCCAGTGGCTGCCGGTGGTGAACGCCCTTCTGGGCGAGTTGCGGTGGCTGATCGAGTACCCGCTCATCCTCACTCAGGGGATCAAGTTCGACGCCGCCGGCCGGCGGTATCTGGTGTCGCACGTGCGGCTGACCGGGGCGTACGACACCTTCCGCGCCGGCGACCCCTCCCCCTGCCCGGGCCGGTGGAGGACGAGCGGCTCGGCGTGTACGACCCGACCGGACGGTTCCTCGACCTGGCCCCGTTCGCCTGGTACGGGGTGTGCCGGGTGTGTGAGAACCACGAGCTGTTCTTCTACGGGCACATGACCGCCCCGTGGAAGTTGCACCACCACAGCTGCCACCGCAAGATGCACCACTTCGAGACCGTGGACGGGGCCGACCCGTTCGTCGTCCGCGGCATCGAGTGGACCCCCTGAGCCTGCCCGATGTGCATCCTCCAGTCCGGCGAAACGGTCATCCCGCTCGGCGACGCGCCGCTGGTCATCGGTCGTGAGGCGGGCGGTGTGTTCGGGGACCACCCGGGGATGAGCCGCCGGCACGCGATCATTTCCCGGCGGCCGGACGGCGGCTACCAGATCGAAGACCTGAACTCGCGGAACGGCACCTACTTGAACGGGGTACGAGTGAACGGGATCGCCCCCCTCACCCACGGTGACCGACTCCAGATCACTGACTTCCTGTTCCGGTTCCTGCCGGCGGCCACTCCTGCGGTCCCCCCCGGCGACCAGACCGTCGCCGGGGCCCACCCCGGCCCGGACTATCTCGCCCCGGAGCAGATCGACGAGGAACTCGGCCCACCAAGCCCGGCCACCGACCTGCACGCGGTGGCGGTAATGGCCTTCCACATGCTCACAGGCGAATTGCCATACACCGCCACCAAGCAGCACCTGCGGTCGGAGGCCATCGCCAAGCGGAGCTTCCGCTCGTGTGCGACCGTCTGCCGCCAGCGGCAGCACGACTCGTCTCTAGCCGAGATCATCGACCACTGCCTGAACGGGCGGTACGCCCTCACCCATCACCTGCTCCGCGACCTGACCGACGCGGTGGTGGTCCCGGCCCCCCCTGCGGTCATCGCCATCGGCCCCGCGTTGGATGAACCGCTCCGGGTGGAGGGGCTGCTGTTCGAGGACAAACTTGGCGAGGCCCACGCCGCCATCGGCAGTCGGAACGGTGGCCGTGTGACCCTCCGGCTGGTGAAGCCGTCGTACGACATCCCGCCCCTCCGCCCGCTGTTCCGCGGGCCGTTCCCGCCGGCCGACGCCCCGCCGGCCATCGCCCGCTGCTTCCACTCCGGCCGGGCGGTGCCGGTGCCGGTCGGCCCGGGTGTTGAGGTGGTGGTTGGCCCGGCGGCTGACGGCGTGGGGGCGCTGGCCGCAGTGGAGGAGTACCTCGGGGTGCGGACGCTGGCCGCGGCCATCGCCGCCGGGGAGTTCGTCGGCGACGACGCGGCGGTGGCGCGGGTGCTGGTGCCGGTGGTGGAGGCACTTCGGTACGCCCACGCCCGGCGGGTGGTCCACGGCCGCCTGAACCCGCACTGCGTGTTCCTCACCGACCGCGGCCCGCGGATCGACGGATTCGCCCCGATCCCCGACCCTCCCCCGCCCACGTCCGCCCCCTACCCGCTCGGCCGGTACGCGGCGACCGACGGGCACTGGATGAACGAGGGGGGTGAACCGCACTCGGCGTCCACCATCACCGGCAGCCGGCTGGCCGAGGTGCGGGCGAGCGACCTGGCCGCCCCCGAGCGGCTACGGCTCACCCTCGACCTGATCACCCGCGTGGCGGCGGCCACCGACCCCGACGTCGCCCTTCAGGAACTGGCCGAGCAACTGCTGACCATGTTCCGCGCGGCCGACCGGTGCCTGGTCATCCAGTTCGACCCGGCCGGGCGGCCGTACCCGCGGGTGGTGCGGGCGCGGCGGCCGGGCACCGACGACCGGTTCAGCCGGACCATCGTCCGCCGATGCGCCGAGACGAAAGAGGCCATCCTGGGCGAGGACGCGAACGCCGACGCCGCCGCGGGTGGAGAGTGGGGCGGGGCCGAGCACCACATCCGCTCGTTCATGTGCGCCCCGCTCGTCGCCACGGACGGCCGCCCGCTCGGCGTCATCCAGCTCGACACCCCAGGGGCGAAAGACCAGTTCCGCACCGACGACCTGAAGTTGCTCGTCATGGTGGCGTGGCTGGCGGTGGTGACCATCGAGAAGGCGCAAGTGATAGCCGTGTTGCACGCGCGGGAGAAAACCCAACGGGAGATCGAACTGGCCAGGCAGGTGCAACTGGACTTCCTGCCCCGCAAGGCGCCGGACGTGCCGGGGTACGAGTTCTTCAGCTTCTACTCGGCCGCCCAAGCGATCGGCGGGGACTACTTCGACTACATACCGTTGCCCGACGGGCGACTGGCCATTCTGCTCGGCGACGTGGCCGGGAAGGGGGTGCCGGCGGCCATGCTGGTGGCCAAGGTGAGCGCCGAAGCCCGCTACTGCTTGCGCAGTGAACCGCGACTTGACCGGGCCGTCTCCATGCTGAACGACCAACTGGTGCGGGGCGGCATCGGCGACCGGTTCGTCACCCTGGTGGCCGTCATCCTCGACCCGGCCCGGCACACGTTCACCCTGGTGAGCGCGGGGCACCAGATACCCCTTCGGTACGGTCCGGGGGAGAGGACACTTGCCCTGTCGGTGTCTGACGACGTCATGGGCATGCCGCTCGGCATCATGGAAGGGTTCGAGTACCAGACGGCAGAAGGACACATCGAACCGGGAGAAACACTCGTCATGTTCACCGACGGGGTGACTGACAGGGTTAACCAGGATGGGGTGTTGTTGGAGATGGACGGCGTCCACGCGGTGGCCTCTGATCCCGTGGTGACAGGCAACCCCAGCCCGCGGGTGATCGGCGAGCGGTTGATGGCGGCCGTGCGGACGCACGCGGCCGGTGCCCCGCAGAATGACGACATCGCCCTCGTGTGCTTCGGCCGCACTGCTTGACCGGAGGACGTGATGCTCCCACCGCCGCCCGAGTTGCCCGCCCGCCTGGACGAGTACGAGGTGCTGGCCGAGATCGGCCGCGGGCCGAATGGGGTGGTGGTGCTGGTCCGCGACCCGGCCGGCGGCGAGTCCGCGGCCAAGGTGCTGCACCCGCGGTACGCCGACGACGAGTGGCAGGCGGTGCGGTTCGAGCGGGAGGCGGTCACCACCCAATCGCTCGACCACCCGCACCTGATCCGCGTCCACCGGGTGGTGCCGCGGGCGGCCACACCCCTCCCCTACTTCGTCATGGATTATTTGCCGGGGGGGAACCTGGGGCGGTTCCGCCGCACTCCCACCCGCCCGGCGCTGACGGCCGTGGTGCAGGTGTGCGACGCACTCGCATACGTCCACGCGACCGGCCTGGTTCACTGCGACGTGAAGCCGTCCAACGTGCTGCTCGCGGCCGACGGGTCGGCCCGGCTAAGCGACTTCGGCACGGCCGTCGGGTCGGGCGGGGTCGCCGTCGGAGGCACCCTGCCGTACATGGCCCCGGAGGTGCTAGCCGGCGACCCGCCGGACCCGCGGGCGGACGTGTATGCCGTCGGCATCGTGCTTTACGAGCTGGCCGTCGGGCGGGTGCCGTTCACCGCCTCCAACCCGTACGCCATGCACTACCGCATCCGGCACTCGCCCCTGGCCGACCTGCCAGCCGGCGCGGACATCGCCCCCGATCTGTGGGCGGTCATTACCCGGGCGGCGGCCGTCGCCCCAGCCGAGCGGTACGCCACCGCGGCCGAGGTCGGGCGCGACTTGTCCGCCGTCGCCGCAGCCCGCGACTGTTGACCCGTGCGGGTGAGACGTGCCGGATCGATTGCCTCAGCCGGGTGAATCCTCCATCCCCTCGCCGTTCCTTCGACCCCCGGTCCGTCATGCCTACCGATGCCTCCGGCCCCGAGATGGAACTGCTCCGCACGTTCGCCGTGTTCGCCGAGCAGGGGGAGGTGAAACTCACCGCCAGGACGCTCGGCATCGACGAGTCGGCCATCAGCCGCCGACTGAAGGATCTCCAGACCGGCCCACACGCCCTGCTGAAGAAGCAGGGGAATGCCCTCGTGTTGACCGACAAGGGTCGGCAACTCCTCCCCGCCGTCCGCCGGTTGATTCGAGAGCACGAACAGTTCGTCGGACGGTTGCGGGACCACAACCCCTTCGCCCGCTCGCTCCGGGTGGCCGGCGGCGGCGGGCTGGCGTTCACCCCTTTGCCCGCCGCCGTCACCGCGTTCCGCGGTCAACACTCGGACGTGCAGGTTCGCGTGCTCGGCTGCCGCTGGCGGGACCGCATCCGAGGGGTGGCCGGGGGCGAGTTCGACCTGGCCCTGGTGTCGCACGACGCGGGGCAGGTGCGGGCGGTGGCGGGTGAACACGCCGACCTGCGGTGTGAGGTGCTCCGCGAACAACCCGTGTTGGCCGTGGCCGCCGCCGCCTCCGCCGACGGCCGCACCCTCGCCGCCCTGCCGCCCGGTGTTCCAGTGCCGTCGGCTGTACTGGCGACGCTCACCCTGCTCGGCCTCGACGAGAAGTCGGGCGTCCGCCGCCAACTGGACGCCGAGTTCCGCGCCGCCAACATTGACGTGCCGAAGGGGTACGCGGTGTACCCCGGCGGGTGGGAGGCGGCACGGGCGTTCGCCCGGCACGGGCTGGGTACGGCCATCCTGCCAATGGCGCTGGCGGATCCGACCGACTCCGAGTTGGTGTGCCGTCCGGTACTGCCCACCTTCCGCCTGACCGACCGCGTGGTGTGGCCGGCGACCGCCGACCCGCTCACCGCGGCGTTCGTGGACTGCCTGACGGCCGCGTTCGCCTGAGGTGCCGGCCGATGACCAGCCACCACACCAGCAGGAACACGGTCGCCAGCGCCGTGGCGCACCCCAGCACCAGCGCGAACGCACTGCCCAGGGTCAACCCGTCGGTGCCAGTTGTCACGCCTTGAATGTTGATGTTCAAGAAGCCGATGACGAGAGATGGGGCACCGATACACAGGGTGAACAGGACGGTCATCCAGTTCACCCGGTCGTCGTGTGCCTGCCGGTCGCGGTCGTGCAGGTACTCGCTCATCTCCCGCACCTCCCCGCACACCTCCTCGTACAGTTCCTTCGTCTGGAACGTCTCCCGCCACAACTGGTACACGCGGTGGTGGTTCTCCCGCTGCACCACCTGAACGAACTGGTACCGGGCGGTAAAGTCGAACAGCCGGTCACGGATGCCCTCGAACACCCCCCGCAATTCCCCCCGTGACTGCTCGGCCGGGTGCGATGTCCACGGCGAGCTACCTCCGCCGACAGGTCCATGAGGGTGAACCGCTGGTGAAGCGCGAGTACGAATAGCAGGAAGTACTCCGTCGTCAGGTGTTTCGGCAAGTCGTTCTTGAAGAAGCCGTCGGTCGGCGCATCGACGGCCGCGAACCCGCCGCCTTCCAGCGACTGGAAGAACCACTGGTCCTTCAGGTACGGGTGGAAGTTGGGCGGGGCGAGCGCCACCTGCTCGGCGTTCGGGTGGTACGGCTGGGTGGCGTGGAACAATCGCCGCAGCTTGTACAGCACCTTCTCCGGGTGCCACACCGGGTCGGGGCCAGACGTGAGGAACACCACCGCGTACGGCAACATGCGGCCGGCAATGAACACGTCGTGGACGGCGATCCGGTCGAGGCCGTGGGCGAGGGTGTCGAGGGCGGTGGTGTTCAGGTCGGCGAACGAGGTGACGGCCGGGTCGTTCGGTCGCCGCAGTGGGCAGGTCCGCTTCGGGTCGGCGAACCGCCCGTAGTGCTGCAGGTCGAGCCACACGGCGGGCGAGTCCGACTGCACCTTCCACCGCTGCACCACGAACCCGACGCCGTCGCGGAACAGGATGATCTGGAGTTCGTCGATCTTCAGCGACACGGGGTTGGGGGACTTCTTCGGCACGTACTCGAACGCCTTGCCGCCCAGCCCCTGGCCCGACTGCACGAAGTCGTTGGTCAGGCGGAAGGCCGCGGCGATGGCGGGCGAGCCGGGGGTGGACACGAGCGAGTCGGCGATGTGCGGCAGCCGGTCGGCGGTGGGGAACTCGACCGGCTCCCACACGAGCAGCTTGCGGTCACGATCTTCGAACTTGGCGGTGGCGATCAGGAAGAGGGCAAGCGTCGCCTGTCCGGGGTCGAACAGGAACGGCCGCACGAAGGTGAGCGACGA
>JANNQE010000358.1:0-2599 GCA_031441625.1 Planctomycetia bacterium | reverse complement strand
CGTGCCCGCGGTGTCGGAAGGTGGTGCGATGCGCCTGGCCGGTGAAGAAGCCGGGCGACCACACGTTCCGCTACGAGAACGCCACTGTCACCATCCAGCCACCCCCCTTACGTTGAGGGCATTGGACGTGAGTCCGCCGGTTCGGGTGAACCGCGGGTGTCAACCCGTGGGTGGTCATCCACCCAGGCGGCTCACGCCGCCGGTTCACCAAGACAACCGGCGGACTCACCGACCCGCCGTTCGCCTCCAGAACCCGCCATTCCCCTTGTCAACGCCCGATCCCCCACCATAATCACACCTTTCGACTCCCCGGTCGTCGGCGAGGGTATCGCGGCATCCGCCCGCGAGAGAGCAGCCCCGGCCCGAGGTTCCCGCCGTGTCCGATCTCGTCGCACTCGCCGTGCAGCCCCGCACCACTGCCGGTACCAAGCACGCCAAGAAGGCCCGCGCCGCCGGCATGGTCCCCGGCATCGTGTACGGGCACAAGCAGGAGCCGGTCGCCATCACCGTGTCGGCCAAAGAGCTGGACCACGCCATCCGCGTGCAGCACGCCCGCACCTTCGAGATCAGCCTGAACGGGAAGACGGAGTCGGTGCTCATCCGCGAGTTGCAGTGGTGCCACCTGGGCAAGGAGATGTACCACATCGACCTGTGGCGGGTGGACGCGAAGGAGCGGGTGAAGGTGACGGTGCCGGTCGAGCTGCGGGGCGTCCCGAAGAACACCGGCGGCGGGGTGCTCGAACAGCCCCTCCACCTGCTGCACATCGAGTGCTTCGCCCTCAAGATCCCCGACGCCTTCCGGGTGGAGATCGAGACCCTCACCATCGGCCACCCGATCCACGTGAGCGACCTGAAACTGCCCGACGGGGTGAAGGTGCTCGACGCCCCCGAGGCGGTGGTGGTGCAACTCAAGCTGCCCGGCCAGGAAGAGGCGGTCGAGACGCCGGAAGGCACCGGCACCGAGCCGGAAGTGCTCACCGCCAAGAAGCCGAAGGAAGGCGAAGAGGAGTAGGGCGTCGGGCGGGTTCCCCAGGGCTGACGCCCTGGGCTACGGCCGGCGGTCCCTTCGGGACGCGAGACAGGCCGGCCACCCCCGCCGCGGAGCGGCCGTCGGTTGTAGCCCAGGGCGTTCGCCCTGGGGATTGTTGACATGTGGCCCCCGCCATGAAGATCGTCATCGGCCTCGGCAACCCCGGCCGGCAGTACGCCGGCACCCGCCACAACGTCGGGTGCGACGTGATCGACTACCTGGCCAAGGGGCCGGGCGTCGGGGCGTCCCGCTCGGCGTTCCAGGCGGACGTGGCCGAGATGACCGACGGCGGGGAGAAGGTGCTGCTCGTCAAGCCGCAGACGTTTATGAACCTGAGCGGGCGGGCGGTGCGGGCGATCCTGGACTTCTACAAGCTGACGCCGGCCGACGTGCTGGTGGTGTGCGACGACTACAACCTGCCTCTGGGCAAGCTGCGGGTGCGAGCCAAGGGCAGCCACGGCGGACAGAACGGCCTGCGGAACATCCAGGAGCAGTTGGGAACCGACGAGTACCCCCGCCTGCGGATGGGCATCGGCCAGCCGGCCCCCGGCGACGCGGTCGATTTCGTCCTCACGCGGTTCAAGCCGGGCGAGCGGGCGGCGGTCGAAGAGGCCGTGGCGGGTGCCGCGAGCGGCGTGCTGCTCTGGGTGCGGCAGGGTTTGCCCGCGTGCATGAACCGGGTGAACGGACCCGAACCCAGTGCGGAACGCGGAACACGGAATGCGGAACGGAAGAAGGAAACAGGGGACGCGAAACGATCGAAGGACAAAGAGGGCGGGGAGCGAGGCGGGAACACCAACGGCGAAAGCCCAGGTTAATTCACTCCGCACTCCGCACTCCGTATTCGATGTCGGTCGCTCCCCCCGCCGGGTCGCGGGGGGTCGTTCGGGCCGAGCGGCCCGCGAGCCACAGCACCAGCCCGCCGGCACGCCCGGCGGGATCACCACGAGGTCTGCAATGCCGGTCGAACTGTACGAGACGATGTTCGTGATCGACTCCGGGAAGATGTCCACCGACGGGGACATGATCAAGGAGAGCCTGCACAACACCCTGGGCAAGCACGGGGGCGAGGTGGTGATCTCCCGCCCGTGGAACGAGAACCAGAAGCTGGCCTACCCGATGCGGAAGCAGAAGAAGGCGCACTTCCACATCATCTACTACAAGATGGAGTCCACCCACCAGGCGGCGCTCGAGGCGGACGTGCGGCTGACCATGACCGACTTCCTCCTGCGGCACCTGACGAGCAACGTGGACTACCGGTACGCCGAGGTGATGCTGCACATCGCCAAGGACGAGCACGGGGCGTCGTTCGCGCTCCGCGGGTACCACGACGAGCCGTCGCCGACCGACATGACCCCGTCCACCATCAACGACCCCGGTGCCGGCGGCGGCATGGCCGACTTCGGCCCGGTGCCCGACCTGGGCAACGGGGCCGCCCCGCCCCCCCGCCGCGGTCGACGCGGCGAGGGGTCTGACTCGGACAAGCCGGAGTGAGTGACCTGGAACCGGGAACGCAGTGACGCCCCAAACCCACCCGGTCACTGCGTTCCCGGTTCCACTACTTGCCTT
>JANNQE010000357.1:0-9619 GCA_031441625.1 Planctomycetia bacterium | reverse complement strand
CTTCTCCCACCCCTTCGGGGTGGTGGGGAATGGGGGTCGTGAACCCAGGGCGTTGCCCTGGGCTGAGGACTCCCAGGCCTTCGGCCTGAAGCAGTGGTCCGACTGGCATTGCTCACCTGAAGATCAGTAACAGGCACCGGGCCGCGCACGTCTCGCCCGCCCTACAACGACAGTGCCACCCCGAGGCCGCCCCGTGCAAAAGCTCGTGTTCTTCCCGGTGCTGCTCGTCGCCGCGTGCGTGGTGGCCGCCGCCTACGGCGCTGTCCACAACCAGATCTCGTACACCGTCTCGTCCGAGTTCTTCGTCGAATACCAGTTCGGCAAGTTCGACATCCCGCCGGAGATGTGGAACCGCACCGGTGCAACCCTCATCGGCATCTTGGCGACGTGGTGGATGGGGCTGGTGATCGGCATTCCCACTTTGCTTCTCGGGCTGATGATGCCGGGCTGGAAGGCGTATGTGAAGCACTCGCTGATCGCCTTTGGAGTGGTGGCGGGCACAGCCTTGTTGGTCGGGTTGGCTGCGCTGGTCCGGGCGTACTTTCAGTCCAACAGTCCGCCCGACCGTGCCGGCACCATGCACGACTTCGGTTACGTCGGCGGCGGGGTCGGGCTGCTGGCGGCGGTGGCATACCTGATCGTCGTGCGGGTGCGGATCGGGCGGGCGGGCGAACCCCACCACGGTTAGCCGCGAGGCGACGCCGAGCGCGTTGACGGTCATCCTGTGGCGCGCTCGGCGTGGCCTCGCGGCTACACTTCCTTCACCTCCATCCTCCGGTCCCTAACACCATGCGACCACTCGCCCTGCTCCTCCTGCTCCTACCCGCCGTCGCCGTCGCGCAAGACTTGCCGAAGGCCGACCCGCGGTTCACACGCACGGCCGAGATGGTGACGATGCGGGACGGGGCGAAGCTGTTCACCACCGTGTACGTGCCGAAGAAGGCGGCCGGCCCGCTGCCGCTCATCCTCCTCCGCACGCCCTACGGCATCGACGCCAAGCCGGAGTGGGTGTTCCAGAACTACTTCCGCGACCTGGTGGCCGACGGGTACATCTTCGCCTTCCAGGACATCCGCGGGCGGTTCCGCTCGGAAGGCAAGTTCGTCATGACCCGCCCGGCGCGGGACGCAAAAGATCCGAAGGCCATCGACGAAGCGTCGGACACGTCGGACACCATCGACTGGCTGCTGAAGAACACCGACAGCAACGGGCGGGTGGGGATGCTGGGCGTGAGCTACGACGGCTGGCTGACCGCGGTGGCGGCGCTCGACCCGCACCCGGCGCTCAAGGCGGTGTCCCCGCAGGCGTCGCCCATCGACATGTTTCTCGGCGACGACTTCCACCACAACGGCGCGTTCCGTCTGAGCTACGGGTTCGAGTACGTCGCCATGATGGAGACGGACAAGACGAACGCCAACTTCAAGTTCGACCGCAAGGACACGTTCGACTGGTACCTGAAGCTGGGTGCCCTTTCCAACGTGAAAGCCAAGCACTTCGGCGACAAGCTGCCCACGTGGAACGACTTCGTGGCGCACCCGAACTACGACGACTTCTGGAAGAAGCAGTCGCTCGAACCGCGGCTGACGAGCGTGACGGTGCCGACGCTGAACGTGGCCGGGTGGTTCGACCAGGAGGACTTCCGCGGGCCGCTGAAGATCTACGAGCGACTAGAGAAGCACGACAAGAAGGGGCAGAACTTCCTGGTGGTCGGCCCGTGGAACCACGGCGGGTGGGGGGCAGGGCCGGGCGACAAGCTCGGCAAGATCGGGTTCGACTCGGCCACCGGCAAGCACTTCCGCGCCGAGATTCAGGCCCCGTTCTTCGCCCACTATTTGAAAGACCGCGGCAAGGCCGAGCGGCCGGAAGCGATGACCTTCCAGACCGGCTCGAACAAGTGGATGAGTCACGCCGCGTGGCCCCCGAAGGACGCCGTGGCGAAGACGCTCTACTTCGCCGTCGACGGCAAGCTGACGACCGACGCGCCGACCGCCGACGGGCACGACGAGTACATTTCCGACCCGGCCAAGCCGGTGCCGTACCGCCCGCGGCCCGTCACCGCCACTTACCCCGGCAAGGAGTGGAAGGAGTGGATGGTGGAAGACCAACGCTTCACCCACCACCGCCCGGACGTGCTCAGCTACGAGACCGACCCGCTGACCGAAGACGTGGTGCTCGCGGGCACCATCACGGCCAAGCTGTTCGCGGCGACGACCGGCACCGACGCTGACTGGGTGGTGCGGCTGATCGATGTCTACCCGGAGGAGTACCCGGACGACGCGACGATGGCGGGGTATCAGCTGCTCGTGTGCGGGGAGCCGCTGCGGGGGCGGTTCCGCAACGGGTTCGAGAAGGCGGAGGCGGTCCCGGCGAACAAGGTGGAGGCGTACACGATTGACTTGAACTGGGGGCACCACTGCTTCCGCAAGGGGCACCGCGTCATGGTGCAGGTGAGCAGCAGTTGGTTCCCGCTGTACGACCGCAACCCGCAGAAGTTCGTGCCGAACATCTTCGAGGCGAAAGACTCGGACTTCCAGAAGGCGACGCAGAGCGTGCATCGGGCTGCGAAACAGGCGTCGCGGATCGAGTTGCAAGTGCTGCCGGCGAAGAGGTGATGCCGGATTGCGGCAGCGTTCACCAGTTGCCGTTCGGCCACGTGCGGTTGCGCACGGGGGCGAGGGCGGCCTGCACGTCGGCGAGCAGCGCCGCGTCGATGGGTTCGGTCATCGCCCGCAGGTTCGCGTGCAGTTCGTTCAGGGTCGCCGCGCCGCTGATCGTGCTCGGGATGCGTGACTCGCCAGCACAGAACTGCATCCCCAACACGCTGATGTCGGCCCCGCGAGCCTGACACAGCAACACCGCCGCCCGGCACGCCGCCTTCACGTCGTCCCCACCGGGGTGCCACGGCTGCGGGCCGTGGGCGGTGAGCAACCCCATCCCCAGCGGGCTGGCGTTCAGCACGCCCACGCCGTGCGCGTCCGCCACTGGCATCAGGTCCGACAGCAGCAGTTGGTTCTGCAAGTTGAAGTGACAGTACGAGATGACCACGTCGAGTCGGCATCGCTCGATGGCCGCCCGCAGCAGCCCGAGCGGGAAGCACGACATGCCGACGAACCGCGCCTTCCCTTCGGCTTTCAGCCGGTGCAGCACGTCGGCCGTGTCGGTGAACACCCGCTCGAAGTCGTCGGCGAACTCGATGTCGTGGGCGAGCAGGATTTCGACCCGGTCCGTGCGGAGGCGCTTCAACGATTGTTCGACGCTCGCCCTCATCGCGGCCGGGCTGAAGTCGAACTCGTCGCGGTCGATTCGCCCGGCCTTCGTGCAGATGGCCACTTTGTCGCGCCACCCGCCGGCGAGCACTTCACCGAGAATCGTTTCGGACGTGCCCTTGCCGTAGAAGGCACTCGTGTCGATCAGGTTCACTCCGGCGTCGATGGCGGCGTGGACCACCTCCGCGGCCTGGGCGGTGGGCAGCGGGCCGTACTGCTGGCCGAACTGCGCCCCGCCGAGCGACAGGCGAGACACGTTCAGCCCGGTGCGGCCGAGGGGGGAGTGGGTCATGGGTGTCGGGTCCCCCTCTCCCCCAGGGGAGAGGGGGACTAGAGTCACTTCGCCAGCGGAAGCACCACGGCGTCCGAGTCGGACACGCCGCGGGTCTTCGGCCCGCAGCCGAGGACGGCCGTGCCGTCGGCGGTCACATCGACACTGTGGATCGGGCCGAGGGGCAGTGTGAACGCTCCGAGCGGCTTGCCGTCGGCCACGTTCCACACGGCTGCGTACCCGGCGTTCTTCGGCGCGCTGCCGACGCTCACCAGTTTGGTGCCGTCGGGGGTGAACCGCACGCCCTGCACGAACCCCGGGTGGGCCGTGCCGTCCGGCTTCAGCCCCGGCATCACGAACGCCCGCACGAGGTCGCCCGTCGCCACGGTCCACAGCTTCACCGTCTTGTCGGCCGACCCGCTGGCGAGGAACTTGCCGTCCGGCGTGATGGCGAGCGAGTAGACCTGATCGGTGTGGCCGGGCGGGGGCGGGGCGGTCAGGTTCGGCACGTTCGCGCCACCCATGACGGCGGGGGCGGCGGCCTTCACCGCGTCCGGCGTCGGCGGCTTGTCGGTGCCCGGCTTGATCTCCCGCACCAGCGTGCCCGCCGCCGCGTCCCAGATCTTGATCGACTTGTCGTCCGAGCCGGTGATGACCTGCTTGGCGTCCGGCGTCCACACCACCGAGTAAATCGCCCGCGGGGTGGCCGGCGGCGGCGGCACGTGGGCGTTGATCGCCTTCGGCGCGGGGTTCTCTTTCTTCGAGATGTCGAAGATGCGGAGCACGCCGTCTTGCCCGCCGGTGGCCAGCAGGGTGCCCGTCTTGTCGAACGCCACGGCGTTCACCCCGCTCGGGTGTTGCAGGCTACGGCTCGGGGCGTCGGCCACGAACTTCCACGCCCGCGCCTTCTTGTCGTCGCCCACTGACACCAGGGTGTCACCGGCGATGCCGGTCGCCTTCACCGCGGCGGCGTGCGGCAGTTCCATGCCCACCTTGCCGAACTCCAGCGGCAGCGGCTGGCCCGCTTCAAAGAGCGTGTTCCACGCCACCACGCGGTTGTCGGCCAGCACGCCGACGAGCGACGGGAGCGTCGGGTGGAAGGCGAGTTCACCCACCGCGGCGGGCGACTTCCAACTGCCGATGACGACCCCGTCGGCGGAGTTGAACAGCGTGACGGTGAGCGTCGCCGGGGTGTATGCGGCGACCTGCGTGCCGGCCTTGTTGACCGCGACGAGCGACACGCCGGCCAGATCGCCGATGGCCCGCTCGGCGGCTCCAGTGGTCGCGTTCGACACGCTCACGCCCTTGCCCGCGCCGGTGCTGAGCGTGCTCGCGCCGTTCGGTAGCACTGTGAACGCGGCCCCGTACCGGCCGGAGTCGGCCGACAGCCGCGGGGTGAACAGCGCCGTCGCCTGCACCGTCTTGTCGGCACTGGCGGTGTAAAGGATCGGCTGCGACGGGTGGAACGCCAGCCCGACGACCGCCCCGGCGTGCTTCACGACTTGTTCGATGCGACCGCTCGGCACGTTCAGCACCACGGCCGAGTTGTCGGCGAGAGCCACGGCCAGCTTGGTGCGATCCGCGTTGAACGCCACCAGCGTGCCGTCGGCCGGCAGCGACGCGAGGCTGATTTCTTTGGCGTCCGCCGTCGTCCACGCCTTCACCACCTTGCCGCTGACGGCGGCCACCATGAGCGCGTCCTTCGACAGCGTGGCGTGCCTGGCATCGGCCGGCAGACCGGGGAACGCCTTCACCTCTTTCGCGGCCGGGGCCGGGGCGGTCTCGAAGGTCCGCACCGTCTTGTCGGCGGTGGCAAACACCGCGAGCAAGGGGCTGGCGAACACGCCGACGAGCGGCTTGGCGGCGGTGGCTCGCGTGCCGCTCACCCACACTTCAGCGGGTGACACCGCCTTGTCATCACCACCGATCAGCAGCGTCTTGTTGTCCGGCAGGAAGGCCACCGCCTTCACCGCGGCGGTCGGCTCGGTGACGGTTTGCAGTTCCGCCCCCGTCGCGGCGTCGAACACCTTCACCGCCCCTTTACCACCGACGGCCACCAGCTTGCCGTCCGCACTCCACGCCACTGCCGTTGCTTCGCCAGTGGGCACACTGAAAGCCGGCTTGCCGTCGGCCGCCACCGGGCGCACGGTCAGGTTGCCCCCGCCCACCTCGGCGAACTTGGTGCGGTCCGCGCTCAGGACCACGGCCGCGATTTTGTCCTTCGCGGTCATGTCGTAAGCCGCTTCTTCCTTGCCGGTGTCCGGGTTCAGCACGCGCACCTTGCCGTCGGCACAGAACGAAATCACCT
Source organism: Planctomycetia bacterium (assembly GCA_031441625.1). Taxonomy (GTDB): domain Bacteria; phylum Planctomycetota; class Planctomycetia; order Gemmatales; family Gemmataceae; genus JALHQU01. Next base: position 3,776 of record JANNQE010000357.1, on the reverse strand, counting down.
TCTTGTTGTCGGCGGCGAACGCCACCGCCAGCACCGGCTTCGGGTGCGGGAACGCCTTCACGTCTTTCTCAAGGGTGGTCGGCGCGGCGAACAATCGCACCTCGTCGGCGTACCCCACGGCCACCGTCTTCGTGTTCGGCAGCACGGCCAGCGCGGTGACGGCCTTCTTCGGCGCGGCCAGCTTGCCCACCTGCTTGCCGTCAGCCGGCGTCCAGAACAGCACGCCGCCGTCGGCGTCCGCTGACACCACGTTGTCAGCGGCGACACTCACCGCCACCACCGCGGCCGTGTGGTCCTTGAACTCCCGCTCCACCGCGCCGGCGTTCCACACGCGAACGACCTTGTCGTTGCCGGCGGTCAGCACCTTCTTCCCGTCGGCGGAGAGCGTCATGCCGCGAACGGCGTCCGGGTGAACGAGCGGCTTGAGCGCGAGCGGGGCGGCGGGAATGGCCCAGGTGCGGGCCACCCCCGTCGCACTCAACGTCACGAACTGCGGCAGGTTCGGCACGAACGCCACGTCGAGCAGCGGATCGACCGGCAGCACGGCCCGCGGTTTGCCGTCCGCACCCAGCACGTGCAGCGCGGTCCCAGCCAATGCCAGAATTTGCGTGCCGGTCGCGTTCACCGCCAGCTTGCTCACCACCACCGGCATGGGGAGGTCGAACACCGCCGTCGCCTCGGCCGTGCGGAACGCCTTCAGCTTCTTGTCCGCTGTGGCCACGACCGTCAGCACGCCGTCACCCGACATCGCGTGCGCGGTGGCCGCCTCGCCCAGCGGCGGGAACGCCTTTGGTGCAGCGGGTGCCGCGGTGGGGAAGAAGGCCGCCACGCCGTCGGCCGTCACCACAATCGGCTGGCCGTTGGCCGGGTTGACCACGAACGCGGTCACGTCGCCCGCCGTCGCCCCGACCGCACCGAGCGGTTTGCCATCGACCGCGTTCCAATACCGCAGCACCTTGTCGGCCGCGAGGGTGTACAGCGTCGTCCCGGTCGGGTTGAACCCGAGGCCGATCACCGCACCCGTCGCTCCCGGCGCGAGCGTCTGTGACAGCTTGTTGTCAGCGGCGGTGAACACCTTCACCGAGCCGTCGGCCGCCCCCACCGCGTACAGCTTGCCGTCGAGCGACACGGCCACCTTCGTGCCGCCGGCGGTCAGGTCGGTTTCCAGTTGCGGCTTGCCGGTCGGCACGTCCCACAGCTTCACGAAGTTGTCGGTGCCGGCGGAGGCGAGGGCGGAGCCGTCGGGCGAGAATGTGACGGCCGTGACGAGGCTCTGGTGCCCCGCCTTGCCGGCGAACGTCCGAAGCTCCTTGCCGGTGGCCGCGTCCCACAACTTCACGCTCTTGTCGAAACTGCCGGTGGCGATGCGTTTGCCGTCGGCCGAGAAGGCGACCGTGTACACCGGGTCGGTGTGCCCGGAGAGGGTGAACTTGACGGCCGGCGGCGTCGCGGTCGGCGGCTGAGCGTGGGCGACGAGTACGCAGACGAGCGAGAACGGGAGTAGCAACGCGGGGAGACGACGCATCACACCACCTCGGGGAAGGGCAAACTGGCAGGATAGGCAGTGTCGCAAGAAGTGGGTGTGATGTCTAGGAGCAACACGGCCCGTCGCCCTCACGGGCGGGCTTGCCAACCACTCCCGCCGGCGGTAAACTGTCCGTGAACGGTACCCGGTAGTGTAACGGTAGCACAAGAGATTTTGGCTCTCTTCGTCAAGGTTCGAATCCTTGCCGGGTAATTTTCCGCCTTCAACCCCTTGTTTTCGAGGGGTTTTTTTACGTACCATCCTGTCAATCCGCCCGTTCTTGTCAACAAATTTGTCAACGGAGCGGTGACCGGAGGTCCGCCCCCGTGCCCCGCAAGAAACACATGTCGTGGTCCGGTGCGCCCTACTTCCGGTGGCGGAAGACGTACAAGGGCGCGAAGTACGAGGTGTACTGTTCGGACCTCCGCCTTCCGCAAGACGACTGGACCGAAGAGCGGTCATTGCGGGCTGCCAACGACTGGTGGCGGCACACCCTCACCACCTTGTCCGAGAACACCGCCACCTTCCCTCGCGCCGCCGCCGCCGCCCGCCGTAAGGCGGAGTACGCTCGCGCCCACGGGCTGGAGGATGAGGCGAAAATCTGGGAGCGCGAAGCGCTCATGCTAACCGACATCCGGCGGGCGGCGGCGGCGGCGCGGGTGGAACCCCTCTCCGACCCCCAAGACGAGGTGGAGGTTAAGCGGAAGATGGCAATCCAGAGGGAGTGCGGGAAGGAGTTTGCGAAGGCGTTGGGGGAGTTCCTTTGCCAGTTCGACCTCTCCCAAAAGCAACTCAACACCATCTTCGGGTACGGCGAGGTGTGGGAAGACCGACTCAAACGCGAACCGGCAGTCCCCGCCGATAAGAAGGTCGGACACTGGTCGGACAAGTGGACGGCGACGTTGCGGGAACAGTCGGAGGTGGGCAGGCGGAGCAAGGGCGGGGCGAAAAACCGCGCCACCATGCTCGGTCACTTCGTGACGTTCGTCGGGCGGGAGACGGCGGCGGAAACCATCAACGAGGAACGCTGGGCGGAGTGGGTGCAGCGGCTGTACAAGTGGCGTCAGGAGCGGGACCAGGACGCGAGCGGGAAGGCGGGCAAGAGCGCCGACTACTGTGACGCACTCCTCAAGGTGTCCCGCCAGTTCATGCGTGACCTGCTCATGTGGCGGGCGGTTGACAAGTTGCCGAACAACTTGGCGAAGAAGACCCCGTTGTTGGTGGACAAGGGCGCTCCGACGATTGACCCCACTCAAGTTCGGTTGGCGGTTGGCAAGGCGTCGGGTCAGTTGCGGTTGCACCTCCTGCTCATGGCAAACTGTGGGTTCACCCAAATGGACATCGCGCAACTGGGGCAAAACGAAGTCAACTGGACGGCAGGCACGATCACCCGCAAGCGGACCAAGACGAAGAAAGCGGGCGGACCGACCGTAACGTACCGATTGTGGGCGGAGACCCGAGTGCTGCTCACCCGTTACCGGAGTGACCACCCGACGCTCGCACTACTCCACCCGTCCGGCGAGGTGTGGGTGAAGGACGGCGGGTCGGACCTGATTGCACGGGCGTTCGCTGGGTTGCGGAAGGACCACCCCGCAATCAAGTTGACGCTGAAACATATCAGAAAGTGTTCGCCCCAGATGCTTGACAGCCACAAGGACCACCGCCACTACTCCACCCTGTTCCTTGCTCACAAGCCGAAGAGCATGAAGGAAAAGCACTACAGCGCCAACTACTCGCAAGACGAGTTGGACGCGGCGGTGCGGTGGCTGGGCGAACAGGACGGGTTCGACGCGGGCGGAGCGTGACAAACTTTGTGAGGTGGAGGGCTGGCGGGAACACAAGACAATAGACCCCTTAGGACTTAGTGGGGGTAAGTCTTGAAGAACTGGTGGTTACGCTTGTTAAACTTCAGCAACTAAACGGTCTCAGTCGGTTAACCAATCTTCGGAAGTTAACCTGTCCTGTAGTGAAGGACTGGACCGTACAACTGTGCTGAACTGGCGTGGGCAGTGGGTCAGGCTGACGGACTTACTCAGGGTGGAGTCGCCAAGTTTTTTACTGACGGAAAGCATGCGAGCGTTGGCAGCGCTTAACTCAGTTCGGTTTTCGGTTGGGTGCCGTTGCCCCGATCCCAGAGTTTACGCTGCAATTGCAGGTGTTTTGGTTTCTCGCGGTCGGTAACTCACCTCTTTCGGGAGTGGCTGAGCGTGTAGGTACGCTGCATACGCTCGCACCCAAACTTTGCTGAGGA
>JANNQE010000356.1:0-3620 GCA_031441625.1 Planctomycetia bacterium | reverse complement strand
TCGTCGCTCACCTTCGTGCGGCCGTTCCTGTTCGACCCCGGACAGGCGACGCTTGCCCTCTTCCTGATCGCCACCGCCAAGTTCGAAGATCGTGACCGCAAGCTGCTCGTGTGGGAGCCGGTCGAGTTCCCCACCGCCGACTGGCTGCCGCACATCGCCGACTCGCTCGTGTCCACCCCCGGCTCGCGCGCCGTCGCCGAGGGGTTCCGCCTGACCAACGACTTCATCCAGTCGGGCCAGGGGCTGGGCGGCAAGGCGTTCGAGTACGTGCCGAAGAAGTCCCCCAGCCCCGTGTCGCTGAAGATCGACGAACTCCAGATCATCCTGTTCCGCAACGGCGTCGGGTTCGTGGTGCAGCGGCGGAAGGTGCAGTCGGACTCGCCCGCCGTGTGGCTCAACGTTCAGCACTTCGGGCGGCGGCTCGACCCCAACCGGGCCGGCACGCTGCGGCGACCGAGCGATCAGACCGTCACCTCGTTCGCCGACCTGAACACCACCGCCCTGAACACGCTCACCTTCGGGACAGTGCGGGTGCCCACCCACGACATCTTCATCGCCGGTCGCCTGTTGCCCTACGCGGTCGTGTTCCTCACGTCCGGCCCGGACCCGGAGTGGCACGCGGAGAAGTTCTTGTACAAGCTGCTGCGGCTGTTCCACGCCATCCAGCCGTACCACCCGAACGCCGAGCAGGTGGCCCTCGCCCCGCCCAACTTCCACGTGTACCTGAAGGACCAGTGGTTCTTCCAGTCGCTGGAGGGCGGCGGGTTCGCGGCCATCGACGCGCCGATCCGGCGTCGGCCACCGTCGTGTGGGTGGACACCGGGTTCGTGCGGGTTCACACCCCCGCGGCGCGGGAGGCGGCGGTCGGGCGGGTGGCGTGGGTGGCGGCCGAGGCGGCGACGTTCGTCGCGAAACACAACTGCGTCTTGCTGCCGAACGCCGTCCGGCCCACCCGCTCCCACCCCTGGCACCGCCACTTGTGTACGGACGTTCACACGGTGGAGTGCGAACAGCCGACCGAGCAGGAGGTGGTGTGCAACCTGTTCCGCCGACACCTGCCGGTCCTGATCGCGGTGTTCGGCCGGGCCGGTGCCGGGAACGACGGGGTGGAACCGATCGGCTCCCGACTGCTGAGCGAGAGCGGCCGGCACTTGGCCGCGCGGTACCTGGCGTCGGTCGCCCCGGCGCACCTCGCCCGCGTCACCCAGGCGCTCCGCCGGGACGACGGCATCGACTCGCTGGCGGCGATGGACGTGCTGCCGGTGGCCACGCCCGCGGTGTCGGGGGTGGAGGTGCGGGCGGCAGACGGCAAGGCGCTCCTGTCGACAACGGCGGCGGAACTGCTGCTGTACCAGGCGCTGGCCATGCGGGCGCGGCGGGTGGCCCGCGGCGGCGACCGCGAGCCGGAGGTGCCGCAGGGGGTGGTGGAGCGGGACCGGGTGCGGGCCATCGCCGACGGCCCGGCGGCGCGGCTGGAGGTGCTGCCGCCGAAGCCGCTGGGCGAGTGGGACGGGCGGCCGCAACCGCGCACCGGGTGGCGGGCCTTCCTGGACCTGGTGGAGAGCCTGCGGTACGAGTTCAAGGCGCTGGCCGCGACGTTCGAGGAGGTCGCCCCGTTGGTCGTCGGGACAGGCTTGCGGGCGGTCGGTGTGCCGGGGCTGGTCACCGAGAACGACTACCTCCGCGACCTGCACCGGCAGTGCGCCGCCGGGCAGAAGAAGCTGGCGGCGGAGGTGTCCGGCCGCTGCACCCGGTACGCCCCGGCGACGGCGGGCGAGCTGGCGGCCCGCAACGCGGAACTGTTCGCGGCCCCGACTCAGGCCGTGTGGGACTGGTGGCAGTCGTGGCTGACCGCCGAGTGGCCGCAACCGCCGCTCCGGGTCGCCAGGCCGCCGGACCCACCGCCCGCCCCCCCGCCGCCGGATCGGGCGCGGTTCGCGTGGGGGTTCTTCGACGCCGTCGTCGGGGTCGGGCCGATGGCCCCGCAGGCCGTCAAGTTGGACTGCCTGCACGACTACCTCCGCACCGGCGGGCAGATGGAACTCCGGGACGTTCTCGAGACCTTGCCGCCGAGGCAATCGGAACAGGCGTGGGTGTGGCTGACCGACGAGGTGCCGGTGTTCCGGCTGGCGACGGCGGACTGGGCGGACGGCCGTACACGGGAGGCGGCGACGGTCTTGCGGGAGCGGTTCGTGATCGTCGAGATGCCGGGCGACCTGAAGCCGCCGGCCGTCACCGCGTTCGTCGCCAATCGGCCGAAGGGGGTGCAACTGTTTCGACTGGACGCGACCGGTACCGGGAAGCCGCCGGCGGCGGCCGCGTTCCTGGTCTGCTCGTCGCCGGGAGGTGGGTCGTGAGCCAGCCGACTGCCGTCGAGATTTCGCTGGACCTGCGGGGGTTCGCGGATCGCCCGACCAACACCGGCGCGCCGCTGCTGGATTTGTGGGTGCGGGTCGAGCCGCTGCTGTACGGCCCGGCCCTGTGCGCCGGCGAGGTGCGGCAGGTAGTGGACCCAGGGAAGGGGCGGGCGGTCAGGGTGCGGGTGCTGGCCGTGCCGCCCGGTCACGCGGCCGTCACCGCCGACACCGCGTTCGCCATCTACGGCGTGTCCGAGCCGCCGGCGGTCCGCCACGCCTGCACACAGTGTCGGCCCCCGGCCCCGCCCCGGTACGGGCCGTTCGCCTGCATCGCCTGCGACACCTCCCGGCTGTGCGAGGATCACGCGGTCGTCCTCGACGGGCGGCTGACGGACCGGGCCGGCCGCCTGCTGGCGTTCTGCCCGACGCACTGCACGACCGCCCCGGACGGCCGCCCGGCGACGTTCTGGTGCGCCGGCCGCGCCTGCCGCGGGCATGACCGCGGGCGGGGGCGGGCGTGGGCGGACGACCGCGTCCCGCACCCGAACGCGCCGGCCACGTGGTACTGCCGCACCTGCTACGCGGACGAGTTCCCGCCGTGCGGCGCGCTCGGGTGCTCGGGCACCGGGTCGAACCGGTGCGAGTTCGTCGACCCGGCCGCCGGCCGGTCGTGCGGCAAGCGGCTGTGCAACCTGCACGTCCGCCGGTGGCAGGTGTACGGCCCGCACGAGGACGGGCTGCGGCTGTGCACCGACCACTCCCGCACCGCCCGCCTGTCGGCCGCCGAGGTGGTGTTCCAGGTGACGACCGCCACCGCCGCCCGCACCCTGTTGTGGCGCGAGCGGGACTCCCTGCCCAGCCTGTCGTACCTGCAGTTCACCCTGCAAAAGGCGACCGAGCGGAAGGTCCAGTTGGCCGACATCCTGACGTTTTTCCAACAGGTGGCGGTGCCCGCACCGGACCTGCAACGGGAAGTGGTCAACCTGCGGACGCGGAAGGCCGACACGTGGAAGTGGGAGGTGAAGCGGGACGAAGAGAATCAGGCCCGCGGCCGGGGCCTGTTCGAGCGGGTGGTGGCCGAGTACCGCAAGTTGGGCCTGGACGAGCATCCCTCTCCACACGTCACGTTTGTTCACCTTTGAGCAGCCGTGAGGTGGAGATGTGGTTGGCGTCGGGGAACCGGGTGCGGGGCGGCTTCGGTTTCTTCGGTCCCCGGGTCGCCTTCCGATAGCGGCCCAGGTTCGCACCCCGGGCCAGTCCCTT
>JANNQE010000355.1:0-3416 GCA_031441625.1 Planctomycetia bacterium | reverse complement strand
TTGGTAGCCCAGGGCGGCAGCCCTGGGCTACCAACGACGGCCGCTTCGCGGCGTCGGACGGGCACCCTCCACCAACCGGCAACCCTACCCACACGAAAGACGCTCACCCCCGTCCTTCGCAAGCCGCCGGGTTCGTGGTGAGCCGCGGGTGATTGGCACCCAGGCGGCTGACGCCGCCGGTTCACCCGAACCGCCGGTGTCACTTGGCCTTGCCACGCACCTCCGCCAGTTTCTTCTTCAACTCCGCCACCTTCTCCGGCTTGTCGGCGAACAGGTTCGTCTTCTGCGCGAGGTCGTCCTTCAGGTGGTACAGCTCGCCCGCTTCGGTGTGCGCCTTGTACCCCTCCTGCTTGTCGAACCACGGCGGCACCGCCGACACCGCCCCCGTCTTCGCGTCGATGAGCACCCAGTCGCCGTGCCGCACGGCGTACCCGTTGGCGTTCGTGTTGTGGACGAGCGTGTCCCGCTGGCCCTTGCCCTTGCCGAGGAACAGGTCGAGTTGGTTGACGCTGTCCTCGCCGCTCTTCGCCGGCAGGTCGGCCCCCACGATGGAGGCAATCGTGGCGTACAAATCGATGTGGCTCACCAGGGCGTCGCTCACCGTGTCGGCCGGCACCTTCCCCGGCCACCGCACCACGAACGGCACCCGGTGCCCGCCCTCCCACAGGTCGCGCTTCAGCCCCCGCAGCGGCCCCATGCTCCGGTGCTGGTGGTTCTTCACCCGGTCGTAGGCGTACCGCTCCGGGCCGTTGTCGGAGGTGAACACCACGAGCGTGTTCTTGGCGAACCCGTGCTTGTCCAGCGCCGCCAGCACCGCCCCCACGGTGGCGTCCGTCTGCGCCATGTAGTCGCCGAACCCGCCGGCCTTCGTGGTGCCCGCGAACTCCTTACTCGGCACGATGGGCGCGTGCGGACTGGTGAACGGCAGGTAGAGGAAGAACGGCTCGTCCGCCTTCTGTTTGCCGATCCACTCGACCGCGTGCTCCGTCAACTTGGGCATCACTGCGGTGAAGTCCCAGTCCTTCACCGACGGGCCGGGGCGGGCCTCCCACGCGCCTTCGGCCGTCTTGGCCGGTGTCGCCAGTGGCACGGTCGGCGGGGTGATGACGCGGTCGTCCTCGAACCACGCGTACGGCGGGAAGTTGGGCACGTCGTCGCCGAAGTAGTGGTCGAACCCGAAGTCGAGCGGCCCGCCGGGGATCTTCTTCGACCAGTCGAAGTCCTCGGGCGCGTACCCCTTCTCGCCCGGTTTCGTGCCCGGCTTCTGGATCGCCTTCCAGTCCCACCCGAGGTGCCACTTGCCGACGCACGCGGTTTGGTAGCCCTTCACCTTCAGCAGTTGGGCCAGGGTGGTGCGGTCGGCGTCGAGGATGGTCTGGTCGAACGAGTTGACGATGCCGTGGAACTTCCGCCAGTGGTAGCGGCCGTGGAGCAGGGCGTACCGGCTGGGTGTACAGACGCCCGACGAACTGTGCGCGTCGGTGAACCGCGTGCCGGCTTTGGCCAGCTTGTCCAGGTGCGGGGTGGGGATCTTCGACTCCGGGTTCTGCACGCCCAGGTCGCCGTACCCCATGTCGTCGGCGAGCAGGATGACGACGTTCGGCCGGTCGGCGGCGGGGGCCGGAGCACTGACGAGCAGTGCGAGGAGCGGCAGGGCGAGCGGGACGCGGGAGCGCATGGAGAGCCTCGGGCGGGGAAAGGGGGAACCGGCGGCGGGTGAATGGTAACGGATCGGCGAGAGCGGGACCAACAAGAACAGACCCGTCGCCGACCTCCCACGACGATTGCCCCCACTTCCGCCCTCGTGTACGCTTCCCCTGTCTCCCCCCTCCGGCTGGCCCCGCATGGCCGACACCGCCCCCGCCCCGGCCTGGTTGCTCCGACCGCTGCCGGCCAATGCCGTAACGGATGCGGGGTTGATGGTCCAGCTTTCGGAGTTGATCGTTGACGCGCGGACGGCCGAAGCGCGGAGGGTCAGCCAGGTGTTGTTGGACCTGCGGCATGCACTCGACGCCGCCCAAGCCTTCTCCTCCTATGAGCCTGCGGTGAACGACGTCGCGGGGGAGTTGTGGGCGCTCGCCGAGATGGTGTGCGAATCGGGTGACGTGAAGGCGAAATACCACCTGATCGAACTGGCCACCCGACACATGGTGCCGGAAGCGGCGGCCCGCATCTGCCGGCGGCTGGCGAAGGACGCTCACCCGCGGGTGCGGCAGAAGGTGCGGCGGGTGATCGAAGCCGGGACGATTCAGGAGGTGGCACTGCCTGCGACGAAGGACGGCCCGTGGTCGCCGGAGGGCTGGCTGAAGGGCACGTCCGATGTGGACCTGAGCCGGCACAAGGTCGGCAAGAAGGTGCAGGAATCGCACAGCGTGCCGGTGATCCCGAACCTGCTCGCCTTGCGGACGCTCCTCGACATCCGCTCCGACAAGCAGCTCGGCTACTTCCTCGCCGCATCGGACGTGAAGAACGGCCCGTACACCACCTTCACCATCCCAAAGCGCGACGGCACCGCCCGCAGCATCTGTGCGCCGAAGGTGCAACTCAAGTGGGTGCAACGGCGGATTCACGAGAAGATTCTGGCCAACATCCCCGCCCATGATGCCGCCCACGGGTTCATCGACGGCCGCAGCATCGTGACCAACGCCGCCCCGCACCTCGGCTCGGCGGTGGTGGTCAAGTTCGACCTGAAAGACTTCTTCCCGACCGTCCACTACTACCGCGTGCTCGGCTTCTTCGCCAGTCTCGGCTACAGCGTCGGCAACGCCCGCTTCGGCACGGACGACATGTCCACGCAAGTCGCCCCGGTCCTCGCGCGGTTGTGCTGTTACACCCCCGATCCCAAAGCGTGGGGCAAGGCGCACATGCCGCAAGGGGCACCGACTTCACCGGCACTCAGCAACCTCGTGTGTCGCCGGCTCGACAGCCGACTGACCGGGCTGGCGAAGCGGATGAACGGCGTGTACACCCGGTACGCCGACGACCTGACGTTCAGCTTCAAGACGACCGACGTCAACCTCGGCCGCTTCCGCTGGTGGATCGATCAGGTGTGCCACCAGGAGGGGTTCGTGGTGAACCAGCACAAGTTCCGCGTCATCCGCCGCAGTCAGCGGCAGGTGGTGACGGGCATCGTGGTGAACGACAGCCTGCGGGTGCCGAGGGAAGACCGGCGTGCGTTCCGGGCGATCCTGCACAACTGCGCGAAGCTCGGCGTGGAGTCCCAGGCGCGGGGCAACCCGCGGTTCAAGGAGTACCTCCGCGGGTTCGCCAGCTATTTGCACATGGTGCATCCGGAAGAAGGGACGGAGCTGTTGGAACAGGTGGGGAAGTTGTTGGGAGCGGGTGGTGAAGTGAGTGAATAACGGTTTGCCGGGAGGCCAACCCCAGCCGCGGAGCGGCGGCAGATGTTAGCCAGG
>JANNQE010000354.1:0-7647 GCA_031441625.1 Planctomycetia bacterium | reverse complement strand
TTGAAGGCAATCAAGCGGTCGATGTACGGGCGGGCCGGGATGAAGTTGCTCCGCGCCCGCGTCCGGCACAAACGCTGACTGACCCCGACGGGGTGCGGATCGAGGGGGTGAGAACAGCATCACCAAAGTTGCGGAAGAGCCAGAATTGCGCGCCGATTACCAGCCGTATGCGCTCAACCAGTGGCCGACGCTCGGCCGGTACTTGGACGATCCCAGGTTCACCATCGACAACAACGTCGCGGAACGCGCGGTGCGACCTTTGGCAATCGGCCGCAAGAACTGGCTGTTCGTGGGCGGGGACGGTGGGCTGCCGAGTGCCGCGGTGCTGATGAGCCTGTGCGCGTCGGCGAAGCGGCATGCGTTGAACACGTGGGCGTACCTGACCGACGTGTTGACGCAACTGGCCGCCAAACCGGCCGACGTGACCCATCTGTTGCCCGACGCCTGGGCCAAACAGCACCTCCCCGCCAGCCACTGATATCTCAACTCGCCTCGCCCGAACTCAACGCACACCCACGCCGATTCAATGGGCGCTTACCGTTCAACAGAAGCTGACCTGACTGATCTGCTCCCCGACGTGGACTCGCTCACGGGCCGGTCCGGCCGCCGTGGCCGGTTGAAGCAGTCCTGTCGAGCCGAAGCGGTCCTCGCCGCGGCCCTGGAACCGGGTGCGAGGTCGCGTCACGAATGACACAACCTCGCCGCCCTGCTCAGTCGTCATTCAGGACCGTGCCGAGGCCGCGACTCTTGGTGAACAGCCCGTTGATGCTGATCCCGTACAGGTCCAGGTAGAAGTCCTCGTCGGCCTCCCGCTTGCTGTCGCCCTTCACTTCGATCGTGATCGTCTTCGTCGTCTCGCCGGGGGCGAAGGTCAGCGTGCCCGTCTTGGCGATGTAGTCACCGTCGCTCGTTTTGGCGACGCCATCCCCTGCCGGTGTGACCAGTTGCCAACCCTTCCGCCGTCCGGTGACCGAGTCGAGCGCCTCGTCGGCCCCGAACGGGGCGGCGAAGAGCCGCGGGCCATCGACGTAGACGCCGATAGGCGTCCACCGCTCACCAGCAGACAGCGTCTCGGCCATCACTCCGCCCTCGTCGTGGTCGTGCCCAAGCAGGTGGCCCAGTTCGTGTTCGAGGACGGTGAGCAAGTCCATGCGGTACTGTTCGCCCTGGTTGCCGGGGGTTGTGAATTCGGAGTCACTGTGTGGCGTCGGATCGACGAACCAGCCCCAGCTGGCGGCGTTGTCGTCGAGCCATATCGTGTTGCCGGAGGCCATGCCGAGGGTCGTGCCGCCGAGGTCGGCGATGCGGACATCGACCCCGTGCAGGGCGGACGTGTCCACGCCGGCGGCCTCCCAGCGGGCCAAGGCTTCCGCGAGGGTCGGCGCGACCGCGCCGATCGTGAGCGATTTCGTCGGGGCTGCGGCAACCGGCGCGCCGGCCGCCAGTAGCGGACTCCCGCCGGATGCTCCTTTGATCGTGAGGGACCAGCTCAGCAGCGTTCCGGTGTTCTTGCGGGTGTCGTCGTAGATTTGCAGGGTCCACGTACCGTTCGCGTTCTTCCCGTCGTGTGTGCTCAATAACGCCTCCGGCCGATAGCGACCGTTGAATGGTGCTGCCCCCGCTGTAATCGCCACTGCGGCCTCATCGTCGAAGATCGTGTTCGTGTAGTGATCTCCGGTCCCGCCGTTGTCGGTCGTCAGTTCGACGCGGGTTCCGTCCGGGGCGAAGAGGAATATGTCGAGGTCCGCGTCGTTGGTGTGTGAGACGTTGATGCGCACGTCCAGGTCGTAGATGAACGACGTGCCACCGGAGACGACGATGGTCGAGGTCGCCGTTTGAAGATCGCGGATGTTGCGGGATGTGTTGTTGGAATAGGTAGCGGTCATTGGCGCGCGATAAGCCCCGAAGTCGCGTCCCCCGACGAACTGATCGGTGGCGAGGGTCACGACGTGGGTCCCTCCGGCCGGACCGCTGGAGGCCCAACCGGCCGGAGGCACCTGGCGCACGGTGTACGTCCCGGCCGAGAGGTGAGCGAAGAGATACCCCCCGTAGGCATCGGTCGCGACCGACACCTCGCCCGCGTCTGGAGAGCCGTTCCCGTTCTGGTCGAGGTATACGGTCGTCCCCGCCACCGGCGGTTCGTCTGTCCCCTGGACGCCGTTGGCGTCCGCGTCGGCGAACACGCGGCCCGAGATAGCCCCCAGCCCCTGGGTCATCTTGAGGATGAAGCCCTGGCCTTGACTGTAGGAACTGGTTCGGACGGCCGTCGTGTCGCCCAGATCGAACTTGGCCGTGCCACCCCACTCGCCACCCATGAAGACGTTGCCGGCCGCATCGACCTCGACATCATAACCAGTATCGTAGGGCCCCGTCCCGCCCATCTGTCGAGCCGAGACGAAGTTGCCCCCGGAGTCGAGCTTGAGGAGGAAGATGTCATACCAGGAGGTCCTCGAAAGGTAGAAGGTGCCCGGCCCCGGGTCGAAATCGGTGGCGCCACCTTCCTTGAGCCAGCCACCGGTAAGGTACACGTTGCCGTTGGTGTCGGCAGCGACACCAAAGATATGCCCCTCTTCCGGCGACAAGATGGTCTTCTCCCAGACCGCCGCGCCCGTGACCGCGTCGAGTTTTCGCAGCAGGCCATTGCCGCCGGAATTGCTGTAAAGTTCGGCGGTGTAGAGATAGTCCATCCCCGTGGTCGGATCCTGGTAGAGCGCACCGACGTTCTCCACCCGCTCCTGGCTCCAGAGCAAGTTTCCACTCGAGTCGTAGCGAGCCAGGGCACCGCCGACAGTGAAGACGTCGCCCCCTGCCTCGGTCAGGACGTCCCACGGCGTCGCGCCGTAGTCGAGTTGGCGCGCCCAGAGGAAATCGCCCGCGCCGTTCAGTTTGGCCAGGAAGTTGTCGCGGTCAGCGTCGTCAGTGGTGAGGGTGAGTGTACCGAAATCGGCGGTCGCCGCGACCGAAGACTCGCTATTGAACACGCCAGTGACGTAGACCGAGCCATCATCAGCCACGGCAATATGAGCCTCCTTGTCGTTCCCGGCGGCGGTCCCGCAGCGCCGGGCCCAGCGAACAGCGCCGGCGGTGTCCAGCGCGAGGACAAAGACGTCGGCCCCGCCGGCGCTGGTCAGGGTGCTGGCACCGGCGGTCATGGTGCCGCTGAAATCCCCCGTGACGTAGACCGAGCCGTCGCTGGCCACGTCGATGCCCCAGCCTCTGTCCTGTCCCGTGCCGCCGAATCGGCTGGCCCAGAGAAGATTCCCGGTGGGATCCAGTTTGGCGACGAACAGGTCCTGCTTGGTGCCATCGCTGGCGAGAACCGTGGAGCCGATGGTCATGGTGCCGGAGAAGTGCCCCGTGGCGTACGTGTTACCGGCGGCATCCTGCGCGATGTCCATGACGGGGTCGGTGCCCGTGACGGACGAGGTGATGAGCCAGCCGGCAGAGGGGACGCTGCGGTCCTCCATCGCTTCCATGCGGGGTCGGAACGCAGGCGCCGGGGAACGGCGGCTGGTCGCGGGTCGGGTCTTGCGTGTAAAGAAGCCCATGAGCGAATCTCCTAAAGCAGGGTGGGTTGCGACAGTTGAAGAAACACATCCCGGGCGCGCAAACCGATCGTCCGGGGCGGGCTTGGGCCGCTAGGGGTTGTGCTTGGCGGCTGGTCCCCACTGGCCATCTTGCTTGCTTCACGAAGCCCTTACGGGGCTTCAGTCTTTCTTCGGCGGCCTGGTCTCGTTGATGCCTAGCTGCTCCGCGGCTTCGGCCCGGAAGCGGCGGAGTTCGGCATCATCCGGCTTCTTCTTCTCCATCCACTCGACTCCCCGGTCGTAGGCCTTGCGGGCCTCGTCTGCGTTGCCCAACCGATGGTGCGCCATGGCCAACAAGAACAGGCTGGCACCGCCGCCGGAACCCAGCTTCATGGCCTGAACCAGAGACGTCGTTACGTCTTGCCAGTTCCGGTTGTGGAAGTGGGCCGACCCGAGCGTCTCCCAAAACACGCCCTTCCTGGGCGTCTTGGCAACGGCTGCCTTGGCGAGGACCAGCGCCCGGCTGAAGGCCGTCATGCCCTCGGCATTTTTCTGGTCGGCCTGCTTGATCTGGCCCAACTCGAGATAAGCCCGCGCCAGTTCATCCTGGTACTGGCTTTCTGGAAACTTGCCCACGAGGGTCTCGAAGGTCTCGGCGGCGCGCTGGAATGTCTTCCCCGCGTCCACCATCTGTCCGAGCGACTTTTGCCATCGAGCGAGATCGCCCGAGCTAGCGGCCCATTCGTACTGGTACTGGGGAACCGTGGGATAATCGGCGACCAGTTGGGCGTAAACCGCGTGGGCCAGGTCGTACGCCTGTCTGGCCTCCTGAGCGTGAGTGTCCCTCAGCACATTCGCCAGGTGGTGATAGCTCCCCGCGAGATCCGCACCGTACTGGGGCACGTTGGGAAACTCCTTCACCAGTTCCGCACTGAGGGCGACGATCTCGCGGAACGCTTCCAGAGAGTCAGCCGGTTTCGTGAACCCCCGTTGCATGAGGGTCAGATTTTCGAGGTGGTTTCGCAGATACAGGCGGAACTGCGTTTGCCTCGGATCAACCTTCAGGGCGGCACGCTGGTGCGTGATCGCTTGCCGCAAGTATTCACAGGCTTTCGGGAGTTCGTTCCGTTCCGCGAACAGGATGGCCAGATTGTTGAGTCGCCCCCCGATGGCGCTTTGCACTTCGTCATCGTCGGGCTTGATCCCGGCCAGGACTTGAAGCACCTCCAGGGACTCGCGGTACGCCTTTTCCGCATCAGCGGCTCGATCCATCGCCCCGTACATCGCGCCCAAGTCGTTGCAGGCGATGGAGAAGTCCTTTTGATACTCGGGCACACTCGGGAACTGAGTGACCAGCTTCCGGAGGAGTTTCAGGGCCTGATCGTATTCCCGTTCGGCGTCCTGATGCCGTCGCGTCGCAACCAGTGTTCGGGCCAAGCCGTAATGACTCAGCGCCAGTTCCTTCTGAGCCCTAGGGTTCTCAGGAAACTCGGAAGCGAGCTGTTGCAGGACGGCGATGCCCTGGCGGTGGGTTTCCTTTGCCTGATCATGTTGTCCCAGGTGTCGCTGAATCTGACCGACGCGGCGATAGGCCGCCCCGGTTTCCAGGCGAACGTCCGGGTCGTCGCCCTTTTCCACAAGAAACGCCTGGTAGAACTTGAGGGCATCCTCGAACAGGGTGCGCCGAAGTTGTTCCGTTCGGGGCTCGCTGGCGAGTAGCTTCTGGGCGACGCGAGTGAGCATCCGATCCACCGCGTCGAGAGCCCGCTGAAAGTTCGCATCCGCCCGCAGCCGCTGCTCCGTAGCTAACTTTTGGGCCGCTTCGGCCTGGTTCCGGGCATCGGTCTCGGCCACCAATCGTCCTTGGGCCAGTTCCCTCGCGTCGGCTGCCCGGATGGCCTGCCAGATGCTCACCCCCGTTCCGAGGACCAAGGCCGCGCTGACGAGAGCGGCTGTCGTCAGGACGACTCTGTTCCTCCGAGAGAACTTGCGGAAGCGATACCCGGCCGTCGGTGGGCAGGCCTGAACCGCCTCGTCGTTCAAATAGCGTTGCACATCAGCGGCGAAGGCATTCGCCGTCTCGTAGCGGCGGTTACGGTCCTTCTCCAGCGTCTTCATCACGATCCAGTCCAGTTCGCCGCGGACCAGCCTCGTCAGCTTGGCCGGCTCCGTCTGGCGCTGCGCCGAGATCGACGCCAGCGCCTCGCCCGACTCGGAGAGCCGCGTGCTCGGCCTGGGCGGCTCCTCCTCCTTGATCATGCGGAGGATCTCGGCGTACGCGGCTTCCTTCATCCGCTTGTGCGTGAGCGGCGTGGTGCCGGTCAGCAGCTCGTACAGCAGCACGCCCAGCGAGTAGATGTCGCTGCGAGTGTCCACGCCAAGGTCGCTCATCTCGGCCTGTTCCGGGCTCATGTATTCCAGCGTGCCAACCATCGTGCCGTACTGCGTGAAGAGCGTCCGCTCGGTCAGCTTCTGCTCGGTCGCCTTGGCGACGCCGAAGTCGATCACCTTGGGCACCGGCTTGCCGTCGTAGAGCGTGACCATGACGTTGGACGGCTTGACGTCGCGGTGGATGATGCCCTTCTGGTGCGCGTGCTGGATCGCCTGGCAGACGGGGACGAACAACTCCAGCCGCTGTCGCGGCGTCAGGTGGTTGTCGTCGCAGTACTTGGTGATCGGCACCCCGTGGACCAACTCCATGACGAAGTAGGGGCGACCGTTCTCGGTGGTGCCCCCATCGAACACGCGGGCGATGTTGACGTGGTCCATCATCGCCAGGGCTTGCCGCTCGGCCTCGAACCGGGCGATGACCTGGCGGCTGTCCATGCCCGCCTTGATGACCTTCAGGGCGACCTTGCGTTTGACCGGCTCGGTCTGCTCGGCCATGTAGACGGTGCCCATGCCGCCCTCGCCGATCTGTTGCAGCAGCTTGTACGGGCCGATGACAGTGCCCGGCGTTTCCGCTTGACGCGGTAGGTCGATGGTCTGCGCGGGTTCAAACAGCGGCTGTTCCAGGAAACTGCCGGCTTCCTCGTGCGATCGGAGTAGCTTCTCCACCAACGCCCGGAGTTCCCCGTCCACGCCGCACGCGCCGTCCAGGTAGGCGGCGCGTTCGACCGGCGTTCGCTTCTCCAACGCGGCTACGAGGATTTCGTCCGCGGTCATCTCGAACTCCCGTTGCGGACGAATCCGCTCTACCACGCAGTGCGACGAAAACCGCACGCGCGCTCCAGGTCGGTGAAAAGTATTTCGGCGCGGGCTATTCGCTCGTGCCGGTGCCGGTGATTTGCTGGTGCAGCCAGGCGCGTGCGTAAACCCAGTACCGGTGGGCCGTCACGCGCGAAATGTTCAGCACGTCGGAAGCCTGCTCGATGGTCATCCCGCCGAAGTAGCGCAGGGTCACCAGTTGCGCCTTGACGGGATCTTCCTGCCGCAGTTTTTCGAGCGCTTCGTCGAGCGCGACCAGTTCGTCGGAGGTCATCCGCGTCGGGAGGCTGGCCATCTCGATCTCGACGCGCTCCCGGTCGCCGCCGTGTTTGACGCGGTTCTTGCGGCGGGCGTTTTCCACCAGGATGCGGCGCATGGCCTCGGCCGCGGCGGCGCAGAAGTGGCCGCGGCCGTTCCAGCCGTGTGGCTGCTCGCCTCCGACGAGCCGGACGTAAGCCTCGTGGACGAGGGCGGTGGCCTGGAGGGTCTGGCCCGGCTTCTCGCTGGCCAGTCGTTGCGCCGCCAGTTGCCGCAGTTCGTCGTAGACGAGCGGGAGAAGTTGCTCGGCGGCGCGGGGGTCACCCCGCTCGACGGCGGCCAGGATGTGGGTGACCTCGCTCATGGGCTTGAGCATACTCGCCGCGGCCGGCAATAGCTCCCCTCAAGTCCGGGACCGGTGTCGCCAGTGTGATGCGGGGACGCGACTCTTGCGCGCGTCGGTCCGACACCCCGCAGCGACCGTAGCTTCGACTATGATTGTGCGTTAGTTGTCTCCGCAGCTTCCGCTCGGGCAGAGAGCTTGCAGTTTTTTTCAAGTACTCTTCAATTGCCTGGGAATTCGCATCCGTATTGGATGCGGGAGTCGGGGGTGGAGCGAGGACTTCCACAGTCTTGTTCCCGGAGTCGGATCCTG
>JANNQE010000353.1:0-6665 GCA_031441625.1 Planctomycetia bacterium | reverse complement strand
CTCACTCAACTTGTCTCAGACGCGGGTGACGGACGCCGGGCTGAGGGAGCTGGCCCCGCTCACGAACCTCACCACCCTCTCCTTATTCATCACGCAGGTGACAGACGCCGGGCTGAAGGACCTGGCCCCGCTCAAGAACCTCACCCTACTCATCCTGTCCCTCACGCGGGTGACGGACGCCGGGCTGAAGGACCTGGCCCCCTTCAAAAACCTCACCTACCTCGACTTGGCTAGCACGGGGGTGACTGACGCCGGGCTGAAGGAGCTGGCCCCGCTCAAGAACCTGACCTCCCTCAGCTTGCAGGGGGGCAGGGTGACGGACGCCGGGCTGAAGGAGCTGGCCCCGCTCACCAACCTCACCACCCTCAACTTGGATAACACGAAGGTGACGGATGCCGGGCTGAAGGACCTGGCCCCGCTCAAGAACCTCACCTCCCTCCACTTGGATAACACGCCGGTGACGGACGCCGGGCTGAAGGAACTCAGGAAGGCGTTGCCCAAGTGCCAAATCGTGAAGTGAGCCGCTGCGCTCGTTCGGTGACGGGGTGGGGCGGCGATCGGACAGGCCGCCCCACTTCCGACACCCCGCCCCGCGGGTGGGGCGGGCTGGCGGCCGTCACCTCCTGCATCAGTTTCGCCCGCACCTCGGACGCGAACGCCGGCCGCATTGTGAGTAACTCGTACAGGGTCAGGCCGAGGGCATACACGTCCGCATCGAAGACAGGGCGGGAAAGAGGGTTTGTGAGAACACCCACTCTCCCCCGCCCCATCGGGCCGTTTCTTCAAAGGAGCCGGGGAGTCTTTCTTTGAAGAAGTCTCCCCAACACTAGGGGGGAGAGGGGGAGAGCACTTCAAAGGTCGTTCCTCCCCCGCCCTCAGAGGAGAAGCAGGGCGGGAAAGAGGGATTGCTGGAAAACGCCCTCTCCCCCGTCGCATCGGGCCGTTTCTTACGGAGTCCGTCACCCGACTCCGTAATAATCTCCCCTAACACAAGGGGGGAGAGGGGGATTCCGTTTCCCGAATCATTCTTCCCCGCCCTCGGAACGGTCTCACTCCCGCCGACCTCCGCCGCACAGGGTTCGGCTCGCCAACACGTCCCCGCCCTCGCCCGCTATCCTGACAGCATGAACTCTTCCGCGGCCAACCTGTTCGACCTGCCACGCATTCTGAGTGTCGCCTGGTGGGTGTTCCTGGGCGTCGCCGGGGTGGGGCTGGTGGCCCTCACCCTGTGGGCGTACTGGGGGCACAAGCAGGCCAGCCGTCGGCGGATGGCGATCCTCGTCGCCCTGCGGCTGCTGGCACTCTTCGTCGCCCTGTTCACCGCCTGCCGGCCGAGCTGGAAGGTCGAAGAGAAGCCGAACGTGCCGTCGCGGTTGCTCATCGGCATCGACATGTCCCGCAGCATGACCGTGACCGACGAGGCCGACGGCAAGTCCCGCATCGACCACGTCCGCCGCACCCTCGACAAGTGCAAGCCGGCGCTCGAAGCGCTCGAACGGCAGAACTGCGAGGTCCACTTCTACGCCTTCGGCCCGGCCGAGTTCACCCCCGCCAGCAAGTACGACGCGAACGCCCCGGCCGCCGCCGAGCGGTCGGACTACGCCGTGTTCCTGCGGCGGACGTATCAGGAGTGGGTGAACGACAAGTACGTCCGCGGGGTGATCGTGGTGGGCGACGGGGCGGACAACGGCGGCGGCAAGGTGGACGGCAAGCCGCTGACGCCGACCGACGCGGCGGCCGAGTGGAGGCAGAAGGGGGTGCCCGTTCAGACGTTCGCCGTCGGCGACCAGGGCACCAACCAGACGGCGAAGGACGTGGCCATCGCCGAAGTGGTGCTCGACCCCGACCCGGTGGCCATCAAGAACAAGTTCACCGCCCGCCTGCGGGTGAACGCCTTCAAGATGCACCCGCTCGGCGTGCCGGTGAAGGTGTCGTTCGACGTGGGCGACGGCAAGGGGTATCAGCACGTCGTCACCGAGCAGAAGCAACTGGACAAGGAGACGAACAACCTGCTTGAGGTGCTGGTGGACGCGCCGCCGGAGTTGCCCAAGAACGAGAAGGGGGAGGAGCGGCGGCAGATCAAGGTGAAGGTGGAGATCCCGCCGGAGAGCTGCAAGGGCGACACCAACCCGCTGAACAACGTGGTCGAGACGTACCTGAACCTGAACAAGGAGGGGTTGCGGGTGCTGCTGGTGGACCGCTACCGCTACGAGTACGCGCTGCTCATCGATGCCCTGGCCGCGGACAAACGCATCGACGTGCGGAAGGTGGACTTGCAGACCGAACAGGGCGTGGAGGAGCTGCGGCCGGCCTTCGACTTCGACAAGCAGGCCTATGACGTCCTCATCCTGGGCAACGTGACGCCGGGGCAACTGAAGGCCATCGACCCGCTGCTGCCGGAGAAGATCGCCGAGCGGGTGAAGAACAAGGGCATGGGGTTCATGATGCTCGGCGGGCACGCCACCCTGAACGGCAGCGTCACCGAGTGGGGCAACGAGAACGGCTGGCGGGGGGTGAAGGCGATCGAGGATATCCTACCCGTCACCTTCGCCGCCCCGCCGGCGGAGAAGGAGACCGACCGGCCGAAGTACATGGTGGTGCCCGAACCGCGGTTCGCCGACACGTACATGGCGAAACTGGCCGACACCCGCGACGTGTCCCTGCAACTGTGGGACAAGCTGAACACGCCGACCAACAAGTCGCGGTTCACCGGGCTGAACCGGGTGACGCCCAAGCCGGGCGCGAACACCTACCTGTGGGCGAAGAACACCGAGCAACTGGTGGACTTGAACAACCCGACGGCCGCGGACAAGGAGTCGGCACTGCTCGTCGGTCAGCAGTTCTCGACCGGCACCAACAGCCGCGTGCTGGTGTTCGCCGCCCAAGACACGTTCCTCTGGCAGCGGCTCGGCCAGCCGAAGGCGCAGGACGGCAAGCAGATCCATTCCCGCTTCTGGCGGCAACTGCTGCTCTGGCTGGCCAAGCAGGACCAGGAGGAGTCGAACGCCTTCGCCCGCCCGGAGTTCCCGCGGCTGAAGGTGAACGACACGCAGGGCATCAAGGTGGGTTTGCGGGGGCCGAACGGCACGGCCGTGACCGACCCGAAGTTCACCCTCACCGTCAGCGGGCCGGGACTGCCCGACACGGGCACGGTGGTGCCGGTGGGGGTGTCCGCCGACGGCACCCCGCGGGCGGAGTTCGTGCCCCGCGGCGACGGCGAGTACACCGTGTCGCTGAACGCCACCGGCAAGGGCGACGCCGGCGACGTGACCGGCACCGCCACGGCCAAGTTCCTCGCCATCCCGGACACGTCCGAAGAGATGCAGCGGACCACACCGGACTACGACCAGTTGCGGGGCATCGCCGCCGCCGGCGGGGGCACCTTCCACCGCATCGACGAGCTGCCCGACTTCCTCACCGAGCTGGCGGGCAAGCCGTACGAGACGGTGAAGCCGACCCGCAAGAGCATCCCCGACTGGCGGCCGATGCCGGGCAACCTGTTCCTGCCGCTGCTCGTGCTGCTGCTCGCGCTCGTCCTGGGGGCCGAGTGGGGCCTCCGCCGCTGGTGGGGCCTGGTGTGACAGGTGTTCCGCGAGCGGAATAGTCGCCACACGCGCTCCGGGGGCTGTCTGGGTTCCGCCTGCCTGGGTTGCCCCTCGCTCGCGCGTCGGGCTAACAAGTTGGGGTTCCATGAACACCGCCATTCGCGTCGCGCTGGGGGTGGCCGGGCTACAGGCCGTCGGCGGCGGGGTGGTCATCGTATACGTGCTGCTCGACGGGGCGGCGGGGGCGGCGAGGAAAGGGGTGATCGCGGCCGACCCGCTCTCCCGACTAAATGTGGTGGCCGTCGATCACGCGTGGTTCGTGGCACTGGCGTACTTGTTGTTGTGCGTCGGCTACCTGTTCGGCGTGCTCGCGGTGGTCCGCCGGCACGGGCGGACGCCGCTGAAGCTGCACCACCTGCTCACAGCCGTCGTGCTCGCCTCGGCCTCGCTCGTGCTGGTGGCCACCCCGTTCCTGTTCATCGGGTGACTGAAGGACGCCGGCAGCGAGGCCGTGCGTGGACTCGGCCCCCACTCCCGCCGTCGTCGAGACGACGGCGGGAGTGGGGGAGGGGTTGGGGGTGAGGGCAGAACCCCACACCCCGAACCGTCGGGAAGATTCGCACGCCGAACGCCCAAGTGCTTGGCCGGCATGGGATCTTTCGCGTTCGGGACATGGTTTCGCGGAGGGGTGGGGTGGTGAAATGAAACCGTCCGCGGCGGGCAGGTGTGTATCCTGACGGTGCTCCCGCTGCCACTGGGCCGACGCCGTGACCCCTCCGCCGCACCCGCACTCCGCGTTCCGCGACCGCCTGTTCCGCCCGCAGCGGTGGCGGCTGTGGGTGCAGTTCGCCCTGCTCGGCGCGTTCGTCGTCCTCGGCCCGCTCTTGTTCACCTCGCGGCGGCTGCTCGACTCCGGCCGTCGCGTGCTCATCGAGCACGAGACGATCGACCTGGCCGACGAGGCCAACCTTCGGGTGAACGAGTTCCGCGAAGACCTGTCGTACCTGGCGGCGGATGTGCGGCGGGGGGCGAACGAGAACGGCGGCGACCCGCTGGCCGCCGTCCGCGACAACCTGAAGACCGTCAACGAGGGGACCCTGAAAGCCGTGCGGCGGCGGTTCATGAGCGAGGCGGTGGTGGGCGTGTACGCCCTCGACCTCGGGAGCGGGCGGGTGACGGGCGGGGACGCCGACCGCTCGCCGGCGGTGCTGGCCGCGCTCGCCGAATCGCACCAGCGGCGGACCCGCGAGAAGGAGCCGTCCGGGTGGTCGCGGCACCACCCGGAGGCCGGGCGGGTGGTCATGGCCTACGCCTACGCCCGCGGCACCGACGGCCCGGTGTACGCGGTCGTGATCGACTTCGCCCGGTACATCGCCAACCGCCAGCGGCAGTCGCCGCGGCAGTTGTATGTGGTGACGGACGCGGCCGGGCGGGTGCTCGTTCACCCCGACCCGGCGGTGGCGAACGCCCGCCCGCAACTGCCCGCGGTGGTCGGGTGGGACTACCCGCAGTTCGCCGGGCACGACTGGTTCACACTCGCCGAGGTGCCCAAGCCGGAGCGGGAGCGGCGGCTGGCGGCGGCGGTGCAGACGGGCGGGGTGCGGCTGGCCGAGAAGCCGACGCCGGGGCTGGCGTGCGTGTACCGCAAGGGGTACTTCGGCGACCGCCGCGAGTTGGGCAAGCAGTTCGGTGAGTCGGCGGCGGAAGTCACCCGCGAGCTGAACGTGGAACTGGAACGGGAGCGGGTGAACGACCCGCGGCTGCGGGTGGGCGAGGCTCTGGAGCGGGCCGGATACGTGGAGGTGGCGCACCCGGACCGCAAGGCGATGGAGGGGGTGTGCGACCGCATCGCCGCCTGGTGGAAGGCACGCACGCGGCAGCCTGTGGAGTGGGGCGACCCGGTCGAGTGCCCGACGATGCAGGCGCAACTGACCCCCCTGCGGATCGACCTGAACGACACCGACGACCCGGCGTGGCTGGTCGTCGCCGCCTCCCCCGACGAACTGAAGCAGGACATCGACGACCGCTTCCGGCTGGTCTTCTGGGTGTGGGTGCTGCCGGCCATGCTGGTGGCCAGCCTGCTCGGCATCGCCCTGGTGATGACGCTCACCGGGTCGGTCAACCGGCTGGCGCGGGCGGCCTCGCGGCTGACCACCGACGACCCGAAGCCGCTCCCCCTCGGCGGCCCGCACGAGGTGGGCGAGCTGGCCCGCACCCTGCAAACGCTCGTCGGCCAGGTGCAGGACCGCGACCGCCAACTGACCGACCGCGCCGCCCGGTACGAGACCATCCTCCGCGCGGCCGGCGAGGGGGTGCTGATCACCAACGCCACCGGGGTGATCGAGGAGGCGAACAAGGCGGCGGCGCGGATGTTCGGGCTGAAGGGCGACGCGCTCATCGGCACCCCGCTGAACGTCCTGGTGCAGAACCCGGACGACATCCCCGCCGCCCGCGACAGCGACACCGTCACCGGCCACCTGCCGGGCAGCCGCACCCTCGAAGCCGTGCAGGGCCGCCGGCCGGACGGGTCCACCTTCTGGCTGGAGTTGAACCTGAAGCCGGTGCCCTTGCGGGACCGCGTGGTGGTGGTGTGCATCCTGCGGGACATCACCCAGCGGCGGGAGGCGGAAGAGCGGATCCGCCGCATGAACGAAGACCTGGACGTGCGGGTGAGGCAGCGGACGGCCGAACTGGAAGAGGCGAACGGCAAGCTGGAAGTGGCCCTGCGGCAGGCGGAGGCGGCGGTGCGGGCGAAGGACACGTTCGTGGCCACCATGAGCCACGAGCTGCGGCAGCCGCTGCACATCATCATCGGGTTCACCGAGGCACTGAAGGAAGAGGCCGCCGACACGGGCGTCGCGTCCATCGAACCCGACCTGAACAAGATCCTGTCCGCCGCCAAGCACCTGCTCGAGCTGATTAACGACATCCTCGACATGGCCAAGATCTCGGCCGGCAAGATGGAGCTGAGCGTGGCCACGTTCTCGCTGCCGAAGTTGGTGGCCGACGTGACGGCGCTGGTCGGCCCGCTGGCCGAGGCGAACGGCAACCGGTTCGAGGTGACGGCCGACCCGGCGCTCGGCGCGATGACGGCCGACGAGCGGCGGGTCAAGCAGATCC
>JANNQE010000352.1:0-1921 GCA_031441625.1 Planctomycetia bacterium | reverse complement strand
CAGTTCGGCGGTCACGGTCACCGCCGTGACCACCAGACCACTGTTCGCGGGGAGAAGATGGACAGGGGACATGGCGGGCCTCCTGCACGACGGGCCACATCATTCTAACCACCGCCCTCCACCAAAGCTGCGGAAGAGCCGCAATTCTGGTCCACTTCGGCACCCAATTCTGGTCCACGGTACAACGGCCCCCATTCGCGGCAGGACGCCGCACACTTGGGGAGCAAGGATGCGTCCCGTGGACGACTTCGCGCGAATCCGGCAACTGCACCGCGACGGGGTGAGCGCCCGTCAGATCGCCACGCAACTCGGCGTCGGTCGGGACACCATCCGCAAGGCCCTGGCGAACGCCGAGCCGACTCCCTACACCCGCACCTCGCCCCACGCCGCCCCGGTGTTCGGCCTGTTCGCGGCTCTCGTCGATGCCATCTTGGAGGCCGACCGCACGGCCCCACGGAAGCAGCGGCACACCGCCAGTCAGATCTTCCGCCGGCTGGTGAACGAGCACCAGTACACCGGCGGGTACGACCAGGTGCGGCGGCACCTGAAGAGCCGGCGACAGGCCGCCCGCGACACGTTCGTGCCCCTCGACCACCCGCCCGGCCATCGGTGTGAAGCCGACTTCGGGCACATCCACGTCGACTTCCCCGACGGCCGCCGGTTGGTGCCGGTGCTGGTGATGACGTGGAGCTCCTCGAACGCCCCGTTCGCCGTCGCCCTGCCGACCGAGCGGACCGAGGCGATCCTGCACGGCATGAGTGAGGCGTTCGCGTTCTTCGGGCGCGTGCCCCACGAGGTGTGGTGGGACAACCCGACGACGGTGGCCATCCACATCCTTCGCGGCCGCGAGCGGACCCTGCATTCCCGCTATGCCGCCCTGGCCAGCCACTTCCTGTTCGCGGCCAAGTTCTGCCTGCCACGAACGCCGCGGGAGAAGCCGCGGGTGGAGAACCGGGTGAAGGACCTGGAGCGGATGTGGGCCACCCCGGTGCCGGTGGTGGCCGATCTGGCGGCGCTGAACGCGCACCTGCGACAGTGCTGTGTCACCGCCCGCGAGCGGACGTGCGGGGGGAACGTCGAGACGGTCGCCGTCCGCTTCGCCCGCGACCGGGCCGCCGCCCTCCCGCTGCCGAGGCACCCGTTCGACGCGTGCGTCGTCGACAGCGGGGCGGTGGACAAGTACCAGACGGTGGCGTTCGACGGCAACCGGTCCAGCGTGCCGCGGCGGTGGGCGTTCCGGGCGGTCACGGTGAAGGGGTTCATCGACCGCATCGACCTGGTGGCCGACGGCCGCGTCGTCGCCTCCCACGCCCGCTGTTACGGGCGACACGAGCGGGTGCTCGATCCGCTGCACTTCCTGGCCATCTTGCAGGAGAGGCCGGCGACGCTGGACCACGCGCCGGTGTCCCGCGACTGGGCCCTGCCGCCCGTGTTCGCCCAGTTGCGGACTCGCCTCGAGGCCGATCACGGGGGCCGCGGCGGGGTCCGCCAGCACATCCGCGTGCTGCAACTGCTGGCCCGCTTCCCGCTGGCCGTCGTCGAGATCGCCGTCACCGCCGCCCTGGCCCGCGACCGCCCGACCGCCGCCGCCATCACGGCCGCCGCCGACCGGCTGGCGACCGCCACGACCACCCCGACGGACACCGCGCTGTCCCCCATCCCCGTGCCGCGGCCGGACCTGACCCGGTTCGACCGCCTGCTGTCCCGGACCCCCGAAGGAGAGGCCGATGACCGACCCGAGCACCCTGTTACTGAACGCCAACCTGAAGCAGTTGAAGCTGCCGACGATGCTGGCCGAGCACGACCAACTGGCCCGTGAGGCGGCCGAGCGGGACGAGCCGTACCACGCGTACCTGCTGCGGCTGACCGAGCTGGAGGTGACCGCCCGCACGGCCAACGCCATCGCCGCCCGCATCCGCGT
>JANNQE010000351.1:0-5691 GCA_031441625.1 Planctomycetia bacterium | reverse complement strand
GAAACCAAAACACCTGCAATTGCAGCGTAAACTCGGGGATCGGGGCAACGGCACCCTTCAAGTACGAGAACCGCTACCGAGGGGTGAAGCTCACCCAGTACGGAATGGCGTTGACCATCCCCACCGCCGTCACCACCCTCCGCATCGACCGCGCCGGCCGGCTGAAGGGGCAGAAGTTGACCGGCACTGCCGAGGTGGAACTGCCCCGCCTGCTCGGGGCCGGGCAGAAGCTGACCGCCACCGCCGAGGCGGAGGGCGTGGTGCGAGACGGCTTCCTGGTCGGGTCGGCCACCCTCACCTGCCCGGACTTGCTCTCGGAACCGTCCGTCGGCACGTTCACCCCGGTGCCGGAGCCCGACGGCCAGGTCCTCAACCCGCTCATGCCGCTCGACCGCTTGCGCGACGTGGTGCCCGGTCGCCACTGGAAGGTGCAACAAGTGGACCCGCTGCGGGACGCGCTCGGCGAGCTGCTGATGAAGGGGTTGCAGGAGGAGTTGGCCAAGCAGGGCGGGGGGAAGAGGAAGCCGGCGGCGGTGACGCTGCCGAAGCCGCCGGAGCTGATCGCCCGCGTGCTGACCGACCCGGTCACGCTCGACCGCCCGAGCGGGCCGGTGTCGTGCTGGGTGATCGAGTACACGTCGCAAGACCCTCCCATCCTGGCCCGCACCTACGTCCGCCGCGACGACGGCCGCGTCTTGCGGCAGGAGGCCACATCCCAGGGCGAACGCCTCCGCTTCGAGCGGGCCGACTGACCGCCGCGGGGCGATCGCAGGCTCCCGCGGATGACATCGTGAGCAGGTGTTTCCACTTCGCGCCCGGATCGCCGACACCTTTTTCGCTCACTTGTCCACATTGCCGACATTCCGACCGGTCACGTCTTGTAAAGTACAGCCACCACTCTCCCGCTCGGCGAGGTCGGCGTGTCCGACGGCCCCAACCACGCACCCCACGACCCTGCCGCCAACAACGCGACGGAGCAGGCCGGCGCGTACCAGCGGCTGGCCGCCCACCTGGACAACGTGCCCCTGGCGGTCGTCGAGTGGGACGAGCAGTTCCGGGTGAAGCGGTGGTCGCCACAGGCGGAGGGGCTGTTCGGGTGGTCGGCGGCGGAAATCCTCGGCCGGCACCCGGACGACATGCCGTGGGTGCATCCGGCCGACCGCGGGCGGGTGGAGCGGGTGATCTCGGCCATGCTCCGTGGGGCCGAGCGGAAGACCATCCTGGTCAACCGCAACCTGACCAAGGCCGGGCGGGAGTTGGTGGTCGAGTGGCACAACTCGGTTCTGGTCACCCCGGCCGGCCGGCCGGTGTCGTTCCTGTCGTTCGCCCGCGACCTGACCGCCCAGTCGGCCGTCGAGCGGGAGTTGATGCTGGCCGACGAGCGGCTGCGGACGGCCCTGCGGGCGACGCACATGCTGGTGTGGGATTTGGACCGCAGCTCGCCGGAGGTGTACTACTCCGACCACTGCGGGGAGTTCCACGGGGTGCCCGAGGCGGGGGCGGCTCCGACGTTCGACGTGGCCCAGCAGATGATTCACCCGGACGACCGCGAGCGGGTGCGGGCGGAGGTGGCGGCGGCCGTCACCCGCGACGAGACGTACCAGATCGAGTACCGCGGGGCGGCCCCCGACGCCGACGGGCAGCCGCGGTGGTTCCTGTCCACCGGCCGGCCGGTGTTGGATGCGGCCGGACAATGGGTGCGGCGGATGGGGGTGGTGCGGGAGGTGACGGCGGCGAAGCGGGCGGAGGCCGAACGGGAAGACCTGGACCGACAGCTCCACGAGGCGCGGCGGTACGAGAGCCTAGGCGAGCTGGCCGGCGGCATCGCCCACGACTTCAACAACCTGCTCACCGTCATCCTGGGCAACGCGGGCGTCCTGCGGGCGAGTGCGGCGGGGGCGAACGAGCAGTCGCTCGCCGACATCGAAAAGGCGTGCAAGCGGGCCGCCCACCTGTGCAGCCAGATGACCGCCTACGCCGGGGTGGGGCGGATGGCCGTCGGCGCGGTGGACGCGGGCGGCCTGCTGCGGCAACTGGAGCCGACCCTGCGGGCGGACGCGCCGGGCGTGCGGCTGAGCATCTCCGCGGCGGCCGACCTGCCCCCGCTGCTGGGCGAGCCGTTCCAGATCCGCCAAGCCGTGCGGAACCTGGTGACCAACGCGGGCGAAGCCACCCTGCCCGGCGGGTGGGTGAAGGTGGAGGCCGAGCGGCGGGCGGTGGGGGCGGACGAGAGCGGGTCGTTCGTGCTGCCCCCGCCGCCGGGCGAGTATGTGGTGGTGCGGGTGGCCGACGCCGGGTGCGGCATGACGGCCGAGGTGAAGGCGAAGGCGTTCGACCCGTTCTTCAGCACCAAGTTCGCCGGCCGCGGGCTGGGGCTGGCGGCCGTGCTGGGCATTGTGAAGGGGCACCACGGGGGCGTGCGGCTGTCGTCCGTGCCGGACCGCGGCACCACGGTGGAACTGTTCTTCCCGCTGTCCGACCGCCCGGCCGAGCGGACCACCCTGCCCCCGCCGAGCGGGGCGTTCCCGGCACCCGCCCGCCC
Source organism: Planctomycetia bacterium (assembly GCA_031441625.1). Classification (GTDB taxonomy): domain Bacteria; phylum Planctomycetota; class Planctomycetia; order Gemmatales; family Gemmataceae; genus JALHQU01. The sequence continues at coordinate 3,149 of JANNQE010000351.1, read as the reverse complement.
GTCCGCGCCGCCGGCCTCACGCGGCACGGTACTGGTGTGCGACGACGAGCTGAACATCCGCGAGCTGATCGCCAGCGTGCTCGAGGGCGACGGGTTCAAGGTGGTGCGGGCGCGGGACGGGCTGGAAGGGGTGGGGGCGTTCCGCCGCGAGTCGGGCGGGTTCGTGCTGGCGGTGGTCGATCTGCTCATGCCCGGCCTGGGCGGGCACGACGTGCTGCGACAAGTGCGACAGATGCGGCCCAACTTGCCGGCGGTGCTGGTGTCCGGGTTCGCCGACCGCGAGTTGCCGGCCGACGTGCAGGCGAGCGGCCCGACGACGGTCCTGCCCAAGCCGTTCCGTCTGGAGCACCTGTCGGCGGTGGTGGCGGACCTGCTGAAGGCGACCGCGGGCTTTCCGTGATCGGGCCGCGCCGTAGGGGTTCGAGACAACATCGGCCGGAGTTGGCGGCACGTGTGCCGCCTGCTACTGTGCGTCTCATCCACCGAGGGCACGCCATGCCGCGCACACTTTTGCCGCTCGCCCTCTGCTCGCTCGTGGCCCCCCTCGCCGCCCGTGGCGACGACGATCTGGCCGCCTACGCCCCGTTCGCCAAGTGCGACAAGGTGTTCGTCGGCAAGTTGACCGTGGTGAAGGGAGGACTGGACACGACATCCGACCCGTTCACTCCGCTCACCGACGGGCCGATTTCCAAGTTCCGGTATCAGTTCGCCCCGGTCGAGTCGCTCCGCGGCGTGAAGCCGAGCGGCCGGGAGGTCTACGAGTTCAAAGTTCGCGGTGAGAAGTCGCCACACTTCGTCGACAAGGTGTACGTCGTCGGTGTTCAGAAGAAAGGCGACGAGTGGCGTGTCGCCGCGATCCTGCCCGACGACGAGGCCGCGCGGAAGGGTGTGGCGAAGGTGCTCAACGTGCCGGCCGGGTGGACGTGGGAGGGCGGCAAGGCGGTGTCGCCGTGGGCGAGTCTGGGGGCGAAGGCGTGGCCGAAAGACGGGCCGAAGCTGGCCGACGCGACCTGCAGCAAGTGCGGCCGACCGGCGGCGCTGCTCGCCGATGGCATCGCCGTCAGTGTCGAGCGAGTGCCGGCCAAGAACCCGGAGCGGGGGAGGAACGACCGACTCGGTGACGGCACATTCAAGATCACCGTCACGAACACCACCAAGACGGACGTGACCGTGCCGGCCGTCCTGACCGACGGCACGGAAGTGCTGTGGGCCGACAGCATCCTGTTCCTGTCCGCGGGCGAGCCGCTGCTGCTGCCGACCGCAGGACGAGTGACGAAGGACAGCAAGCCGTTGGCCCTGAAGGCACTGGAGGGCGTGAGCGGGGAGGTGAACAGTCTGCTGCTCGACGGCGTGGAGTGGCCCAGCGGGTTCGGCCCGATCTCCCTCGACATCGCCGTCGGCGAACGTGTGATGAACGCGCGCTTCCACAACTTCCCGCTCATCCACGACAAACTCCGGGCCGATGCCCTGGCGGAACTGAAGAAGTAGCGCGGGAGCGTGCGGCGGCGGGGCTTGTCTCGCTCCGCTCGACGGCGGCCCGCCCGACACTTCCGCTCCAATGAGCCAATCTGGGTGTTCCCGATGATTTGCGCCGCACTAACGGCCCTCGCCTTCGCCGGAACCGCCCCGCCGCCGCTGTCCCAGAAGGACGCGGGGTGGCAGGTGTTCCGGTCGTGGCGGCAAGAGACGTTCGAACTCAAGGGCGTGAGCCGGGAGAGTGACGAGTGCGTGGAGTTGTCGCCGAAGGGTCCGACGCACTGGGGTTGGCGGGGTGAGTTGGTACAGTCCAGCCCGGACGACGGCGAGCGATTCGTCGCCGGCAACATGGCGACGAACGTGACCGCGGGCAACCCGGTCGCGAACCCGAACTTTCCGCTCAACACGGTGACGGCGCAGGTGCTCTGGGGAGCCGGTGCGGACGTGGGTGTCTACCGCGTGTACCCCACCGCCGACGACAACTTCTGGATCGACCGTCAAGTGAACGTGGTGAAGATCACCTTCACCGCGGCCGAGGGGGCCGGTACGAATCAGCTAGTGTATGAGAACCACCCGGACACCGCACCTACTCCCGACCTCGCTGACCCGCTGAGGAGGGTTATCGCGTCCAGTCAGAGTTTCACGGCCCCACCCCCCGGCACACCGCCGGAACTGATCCCCGCAATGAAGGCGAAACTGAAGGTGGCCGCAATCGAGGGGCCAACGGTGAACGGAGCGATGCGAGGGGTCAAGTTCGTCGAGATCGGATTTGCACAGAGCAGCACCGTCACGAAGCAGCACGCCGAGTTCAAGACCGCGCCGGACGTTATTCGCCGGTACAGGTACGTCCTCGAAGGAAGGACGTACCGGGATGGAAGGACGAAGGATTCCGTGTGGTATGACGCGGATGTCTCGGCTCAGCGTGTCGGGGTCTATTCGTCCGCGAGTGACCCGGCGGCGACGATCTCAAACATCGACCTCTTCATCGATGACACCCCTGTGCAACCGGTCACGGACAGGGTGCGGATCCCGTACGGCGGTTTCGAGTATCTGGTGACTTGGTACCGACTCGTGAACGACTTCCAACTGTTCTTCAGCGCTCGCACCAAGGAAACGTCACTGGGCTCGGACACCATCTACACTCAGCGCGGAAAAGCGAACTGGTACTTCAACGGGTCCGGTGAAATCACCTGGACAGCGGTTCCAGGCGGGGCCGTCCATACGTGGAACAAAGGCGCGGACTCGAAGAATGACGGTGACAAGTTCTTCTCGGAAGTGTCAGATGGGTCAGTGGTTCCGGTGACCACCGGCGACATCGCAACTGACGCTGATCGTGCCGCCCTCACCAGTACGACCACCCCTCCGTGGTCGGTTCGATAGCGCTACTGTCTTCCCTGTGCAGGCTATTCACCGCATGTTGGGGGGCGACCTGTGACTCGAACTGACCGACTCACGATTCCGGCCCTCGCGCTGGTGGCATTTCTACTTCCCGCCTCTCCCGTCACGGCTGCCGACGTGGACGGCAAGCACACTGGGGTGCCGTTGCCCCGATCCCAGAGTTTACGCTGCAATTGCAGGTGTTTTGGTTTCTCGCGGTCGGTAACTCACCTCTTTCGGGAGTGGCTGAGCGTGTAGGTACGCTGCATACGCTCGCACCCAAACTTTGCTGAGGA
>JANNQE010000350.1:0-1651 GCA_031441625.1 Planctomycetia bacterium | reverse complement strand
CGTCCCGCCCGCATTCCGAGCGGGCGGGACGCCCGCGCTCCCGGTCCGGCACCTACCATGCGGGCATGAACGCACTCTTGCTCATCGCGCACGGTAGCCGCCGCCCCGAAGCGAACGCCGACCTGGAGTTCGTGGCCGCCGACATGCGGGCACGCGGGCAGTTCGCCGTCGTGCAGTGCTCATTCCTGGAGTTGGCCGAGCCGGACATCCACACCGGCGGGGTGAAGTGCGTCGAGGCCGGGGCGACGAGCGTGGTCATGCTGCCGTACTTCCTCTCCCCCGGTAAGCACGTGGTCGAAGACCTGACTGCCGCCCGCGACCAGTTGACCGCCCAATTCCCGCACGTGCCGTTCACGCTCGCTGCCCCACTCGCCCGACACCCGAAGCTGCTCGACGCGGTTGCCGACCGTGCGGCGGAAGCCGGCGCGACGTGAAGACTTGATGACGTGACGACGGGGTTTGCGCATAATACCCCTCGCCCTCGCCGGCCGTGCGTGCCTCCTGTCGCGCCGTCCGGGTGGGCCGGTTCCCCCCGCCGGGTGTCCCCCGTCGGTCGTCCCACCTCGGAGTGAGCGTGCTCGCTACTTCCATCACCAGCAAGCTGAGGATTTTCAGCGGGCGGGCCAACCGCCCGCTCGCCGAGGGCATCGCCCGCAGTTTGTCGAGTCAACTCGGCACCCCCGTCACGCTCGGCAACATCAACCTGGGAAACTTCCCGGACGGCGAGACCTCGGTGCGGATCGACGAGGACGTGCGAGGGCGGGACGTGTTCATCGTCCAGCCGACCAGCCCGCCGGTGAACGAGAACCTGATGGAACTGCTGTGCATTCTGGACGCCTTCAAGCGGAGCAGCCCGGCCCGCATCACGGCCGTCATCCCGTACTTCGGGTACGCCCGCCAGGACCGCAAGGACACCGGCCGGGTGCCGATTTCCGCCAAGCTGGTGGCCGACCTGCTGACCACCGCCGGGGCCAACCGCGTCCTCTGCCTGGATTTGCACGCGGCCCAGATTCAGGGCTTCTTCAACATCCCGGTGGACCACCTGTACGCGGTGAAGGAGATCACCGCGCACGTGCGGAGCCTGAACATCCCGCCGAACGAGTTGGTGGTGCTGAGCACCGACGAGGGGAACGTGAAGAAGGCGCTCAAGTATCAGGGGCGGCTGGGCGGTCAGATCGCGGTGGTGGACAAGCGGCGGGTGAACGCCGAGGACACGAAGGCCGAGCACCTGATCGGGGCGAGCGTGGAGGGCAAGACGGTGGTGGTGTTCGACGACATGATCAGCACCGGCAGCAGCATGGCCGGGGCGATCAAGGTGGCCAAGCTGCACGGGGCGAAGCGGATCTTCGTGTGCGCCACACACGGCCTGCTGGTGGGCAAGGCGATCGACCACCTGAAGGACCCGACCATCGAGTGCGTGGCGTTCACCGACAGCATCCCGCTGAGCAAGGACAAGGCCGAGAAGCTGTCGAACGTGAAGGTCATCACCGTCGCCCCGCTGCTGGCCAGCGCCATCCGCCGCATCCACGAGGACCAGAGCATCAGCGACCTGTTCAAAGAGGAGGCGGCAGTCTAGGCGAACCCCGCCCGCAAGGGCGGCGGGTGCAAACCACTCGCGGCTCGCACCCGCCGCCCTTGCGGGCGGGGTTCG
>JANNQE010000349.1:0-2906 GCA_031441625.1 Planctomycetia bacterium | reverse complement strand
CCCGGTTCCAGGGGTCCGATCCATGTCCCTCACCGTCGCCCCCATTTCCCCCGACGAACTCCTCCCCGCGGCGCGGCTGCTGTTCGCCGCGGCCTCGGACGCCGACCGCGAGACCCGCGCCGGGCGGTTCGCCGCACTCGTCACGTCCGGGGAGATCGACGCCTCCGGCCTGCTGCTGGCGAAGCGGAACGGCACGCCGGTCGGGGCCTGCGTGGTGCAGCTCCTGGACGGCGGGTCGGCGGTGGTGGTGCCGCCGTCGCCCGAAGGCGGAGTGGCGTCGGACGCCCTCGCCGCCGCGTCCGTCGCGCTCCTCGCCCGCAGCCCGTCCGTCATCGCACATCTGTTTCTCGACATCCCCGACGTGTCGAAGGCGGCCCCGCTCGTCCGCCACGGGTTCCGCTCGACCGCCACCATCACGCACATGCTCCGCGACCTGGAGCACCTGCCCCCGCCGCCCGTCGGCCTCACATTCGAGCCGTCCGCCACATCACCCGCCCTGTTCGGTGAAACGCTCCTCGCCACCTACGACGGCTCACTCGACGTGCCCGAGGCGAACACCGACCGCCCGGCCGACGACATCCTGACCGGCTACCGCCCCGGCCAGCCCGACCCGCCGCACTGGTGGCTGGCCCGCGACCCGGCCGGCGCTCCGGTCGGTGTGGTCATTCTTGTCCCCCCGCGGTTCGCCCCCACATGGGAGGTCGGCTACCTGGGCGTGGTACCGGCCGCCCGCGGGCGTGGCTTCGGGGCGGTGATGGTGCGGTTCGCACTGCGTCAAATCCGCGACCAGGGGGCGGCGCACGTGACGCTGAGCGTGGACACCCGCAACGAGCCGGCCCTGGGCGTGTACCGCCGCTACGGGTTCCGGTCGTACCACGAGCAGCGGGTGTTCCTGTGGCGACGGTGACGCTGGAACCGGGAACGAAATGACCGGGCGGATGGATTCAGGGGCGGCCGGGGGCAACCCGGCCGCGGTTGTCGTGTGCGTGCTACGGCCGCTTCTCGAGCGGCACATAGGGGGCGTTCGCCTTGCCCGTGTACTCCTGCTCCGGGCGGTAGATGCGGTTGCCGTGCAGTTGCTCGACCCAGTGGGCCAGCCAGCCGGCGATGCGGCCGATGGCGAAGATGGGCGTGAACACGTCCGCCGGGATGCCCAGCGCCTGGTACACCACCCCGCTGTAGAAGTCGACGTTCGGGAAGACGCCCTTCACCCCGTAGATGCCCGCACACACCCGCTCCAATTCGAGGGCCGTCTCGTAGTTCTTCGGCCGGGCGGTCTCGGCGAACATCTGCTCGGCGAACTCTTGCAGGACCGTCGCGCGGGGGTCCTTCACCTTGTACACGCGGTGGCCCATGCCCATCACTTTGAACTTGGGGTCCTTGGCGATGGCCGCGCCCAGCCACGCCTTCACCTTGTCGGGGCTGCCGATCGCTTCGAGTTGCGCCAGGCACGCCTCGTTCGCCCCGCCGTGCAGCGGGCCGGCCAGGCTGCCGACGGCCGCGCTCATGGCCGCGTAGGGCGTGGGCAAACTCGACCCGACCACGCGGGCGGTGAACGTGCTGGCGTTCATGTTGTGTTCGGCGTGCAGGATCAGGCAGGCGTCGAGCACCTTGCGGGTGGCCGGCGTCGGCTCCTTGCCGAACAGCATGTAGTAGAAGTTGGCCGCGTGATCCAGGTCGCCCCGCGGTTCGAGCACCTCTTCGCCCCGCCGCACCCGCGCGAACGCGGCCACCAGGGTGGGGAACGCCGCCGTCAGCCGAATGCACGCCTGCCAGTTGGCCGCGGGATCATTCACCTGCCGCGGCGGGTAGTACGCGCCGAGCGCCGCCACGCTCGATTGCAGCACGTCCATCGGGTGGGCGGTGGCCGGGAACGTCTTGAGCAGGTCTTTCAGCTTCAGGTGAACGGCCCGGTGCTGCCGCAGGTCGTGGTCGAACTCGGCCAACTGCTTCTGCGTCGGCAGGTCGCCCTTGATGAGCAGCCACGCCGTCTCCTCGAAGCAGCTCTCTTTGGCCAGCGTCTCGACGGGGATGCCGCGGTACTCGAGCACCGCCCGTTGGCCGTCGATCTCGCTGATGGCGGACTTGGCCGCCTCCACGTTCTCCAAGCCGGGGCGGAATTTGACCACGTCGGCAGTCATGGAACACTCGCGGGGGCGGGCCGGTTGGGAAGGTGCAGCGCCGGGGGGGCACACGTGATGATTCTAGGAACTGGCCGGCACCGTCGGCGAGGGCCGGAATTTGCGAGGGTGGAACGGGTGGTGTACGGTAGTGCAACACGAGGGACACGAATGAAACGACGTCCGCCACTCTGGGCAATTTTTCTTCTCGGAGGAGTGGCAGTGGCCCCGCTCTTGTTCATCGGGTTCATCATGGTCGGTTTTCACTTCGCGGGCGGGAACGGGGCGATGGCCACAGCCGAGCGATTACGCCCGCAGGTCGAAGCCGTTCCCGACCCGGAGTCACTCCCCTCGGGTGCCGGTTGGTCGGCGGTGAAGTGTACCAACGGTGAGTGGATCCTCGGCACCTCCGTCAGCAGTCACGAGATGTACGCCCAGTGGTACGGTGGCGGCACGGTGGTGCTGAAGGACAGCCGCGGGCGAGTGCGATGTTTCCTCGGGCATGTGTGCGGGAGATGGGATATCGAGTTCTACGGCAGCAGCCAGCCGTTCGGCTCACTCGACGAGATCGACGCGGTGTTAGCGAAGAGTCGGTACGCCGAAGAGCCGTGGCCGTGAGCCGAGAAGAGGCCTCACCCCCCGTCCCCCACTCAGCTCCGGAGAGGGGGTCTTCAACCCGCCCAGGTTCCGTGTCATCGCCGGGGTGTTGCGACCGCGCCGGCGGTCGCCCCGGCGCCCGCGACCGGGGCCGCCAAGCGGGCTGGGAGGTTGAACCCCCCCAGACCC
>JANNQE010000348.1:0-9454 GCA_031441625.1 Planctomycetia bacterium | reverse complement strand
TCCTCAGCAAAGTTTGGGTGCGAGCGTATGCAGCGTACCTACACGCTCAGCCACTCCCGAAAGAGGTGAGTTACCGACCGCGAGAAACCAAAACACCTGCAATTGCAGCGTAAACTCTGGGATCGGGGCAACGGCACCCCTTCCTCCTTGCCGACATTGCGGACGCGGACGACGAGTGTGGCCGTTTCACCGTACGTGTAGGCCCGCTTCTCGCCCGCCTTGAAGCCCAGACCCGCATGCAGACCGCCGACTTCCTTGCCCCAGGCGGTGAAGGGTTCCTTCACTTCCAGTTCCAGTTTCCCTGTGACGAGTTTCATTCCCAGCAAGTCAGGACGAACCTCGCCCACAACACCCGTGACCGGATATTGAATCTGGAATTTTCCAGTGCCGTAGATGGTCCAGGCCGCATCTTTCGACCGATCCGTCGCTGGTCGAAGGTCGAGTTGCAACTGGACCAAATCAACCTCCGTCCCTGGTGCGACAGATTTCTCCATTGCTTTCCCGAATACAGACATGGCCTTGACGGTGACGGCCTTGCCACTCGCGTCGGTAATGAGAGGAGGGTTCTTCAGGAAATACTCGTCACCGTAACGATACGGCACTTGTACTTTTCCGTTGTTGCGAAGTCGGAGGATGAGGGTCGCGTTTTCCCCGACCTCATAGATGCGTTGCTCGCCAAGTCGAATGCCGATTTGCACGCCGTTGACCTCCTCGCCCCAGGCGGTGGCCTCCATTTTTTCCTTCTCCTGCTTCGCTGTCGGCTCCACGGCTTTCTCCGCAACGGGGGCCTTCACGTCTTTGCCAACCGCCGGCTTGCCTTCGGTCTGTCCGACGGCCAGACTCCCGCCGGTGATGACGGCAACGCCCAACGCCAGCACCGCCACCGTCGTGGTAAGGATTTTCTTGAGGAACATGGTCTTCAGCACCCCTTGTGTGAGTGTGGCGACGGGGCTGGAGATCACCCCCGCCGCCTTCCCCGCCGCGAGCAGGGTCGCCACGTTGATCGTTGATGTCACCGCCGACGCCGGCACGTCCGCCGACGCCGCCGACTGCGAGAGGGTCGCCGCCAGCGACCCGCCGGACACCGCCAGCCCACGCCGGGTCAGTCGTTTCGCCAGCAGTTCCCTGGCCCGGACCAAGCCGCTCGCCACGGTGCCCTCGGGGCAACCGAGTTGCCGGGCCACCTCTTTGCGGGTGCGGCCTTCGAGATCACACAACACGATGAACGCCCGCCACCGCTCGGGCAGCCGGCTCAACTCTTCATCCAGCCGCGACAGCAGTTCATCGTCACGGACTTCGACCACGGCGGGTTCGGGCATCACGTCCATCTGCACCTCCCGCCAGCCCCGCTTCGCCGCCGTGGCCCTCAGCCGCACTGCCGTCTGATGGGCGACCCCGTGCAACCAGTTCGCCACCATGTCGCGGGGCACGACCGTCGCCGCCTTCTGGACGAGGACGAGGAAGGTGGCCTGGAACGCATCTTCGGCGTCGTGCGGGTTGTGGAGGACTCGCCGGCATACGCCCCACACCATCGGGGCGTGCCGCTCTACCAGGGCGGCGAGGGCGTCCTCGTCCCTCCGGCCCAGGAATTGGGTCAGCAGTTCTCCATCGGTCCGCCCGCCCCCGCCCCGCTCGACGGCGGTTCGGAGGTGGTGGACGACCGCACTCAGCGAACTACTCGGCATCAAGTCGCACCTCGGCACCCACGTCGCACGGTTTCTATTCTCCGTGAGGGTGCGATTTGATCCACGAGTTTTGACGCTGGCCCGATTTCGTGAGTGCCGCCAACTCTGCCGAATGCGAATTCGTGTGCGTGCGAGCCGATTCGGCGATCGCCCTGGGCGAGTGGCTCTACTGAAGCGAACCGTGACTTCCGACTTGCTCGTACAGTTCGAGCGGCAACCCGTCGGGGTCGGCGAAGAAGGTGAACCGCTGCCCGGTGTACTCGTCCACCCGCACCGGCTCGACCACCACCCCATGCTGTTGCAGGTGGCTGACCACCGCGTCCAGATCGGCCACGGCGAATGCCAGGTGCCGTAGCCCGCACGCCTCGGGGTAGCTGGGCCGCGGCGGCGGGTCGGGGAAGCTGAACAGTTCGATCTGCGTGCCGTCCGGCAACTTCAGGTCGAGCTTGTGCGACCGGCGGGCCTCCCGGTACACCTCGGCGATCACCTCCAGACCGAGCACGTTGACGTAGAAGCGCTTCGACCGCTCGTAGTCCGAACAGATGACAGCCGCGTGGTGCGTGCCAAGTACAAGCGGCGTGTGGGCGGTCATGCGGCCTCCTCGTCCGCAGGCGTCGGCACGGCGACGAAGTCATCACCCGCCCGCACGATGATCGGTTCGGGCAGGTCCACCCACCCGCCTTCGCCGACCGCCGCGGTGGCGATCAGGCCCAATCGCGTCTCGGTGGTGGCGTCGAACTTGAACACCGACACCCGCACCCTGGCCGCGACGCCGTCGAGGTGGAAGCGGGGAATGATCCGGCTCTCACCGAAGCGGAAGGTGAAGTGCCGGTCGCGGTGCAGCGGGATCATTTCGGGTCTCACCAGTTCATCGCCGTGATCGAGAGTTGGAGCACGGTGGCGGTGCCCACCCACACGAGGTACGGCACCTGGGCGACGGCGACCCACCGGGCGTGCGGCCACACTGCGATCATGCACCACACGATGGTGCCGAACACCACCAGGATGTCGGCCGCCGCCAGCGGCAGGTTCCGCAGTCCGAACTGGATCGGGGTGAAGGCCAGGTTGGCGGCCAGGTTGACGGCGAACGGCACCGCGACCGACCGCGGGATCTTCCGCCGGACCGACTGCACGAACACGTACCCGAAGGTGACGGCGATGACCGGGTACAGGAGCGACCAGATCAGCCCGATGGTGCCCGGTTCGGGCGTCCACCCCGGCTTCGCCAGGGCGTCGTACCACTCCCTCCAGGTCATCGTCCGTCCCCCGGCCGGTTGGTCCAACCCGCACGACGGCAGTTTAGCCGAACCGCCCCGGACGCTCGGAGAAGAAGTGGTTCGCGGCCGGTGCGACGGCGTGGCCGGGAGACGTCTATCAATGCCGGCATGACGACCGGCGACCCGACCCGTTCACGATCGGCTCTGCTCGACCGCCTGCGGGGCTGCTTCCTGGGCGACCCGCGGCCCGGCACCCTGCCCGGCGGGCGGACCGAGGCCCTCCGCCGCCTGCACACCTACGACCCGGCCGCCTACGGCCGCACCCGCAACCACCTCGACGCGGCGGTGTCCCGGCTGTCGCCATACCTGCGGCACGGGATGCTCTCGGCGGTGGAGGTGAAAGAGCACCTCAAGGCCGGGTTCCCGAACGACCCCGCCCGGCTGGAGGAGTTCCTGCGGCAACTGGCGTGGCGGGACTTCTTCGAGCAGGTGCTGGCGTGGCACGGTCGCGGGCTGAACGAGGATCTGGAGGAACCCAAGCACGCCGTTGCCCGCTCGGCACGCCTCCCGCTGGATGTGGTGAGGGGGGACACCGGGTTGCCGTGCGTCGACGGGATGCTTCACGAGCTGTTCGAGCAAGGCTACCTGCACAACCACGCCCGGCTCTGGTTCGCGGCGTACCTGTGCCACTTCCGCGGGGTGCGGTGGCAGGAGGGGGCGAGGCTGTTCCGCCAGCACCTGTACGACGGCGATCTCGCCAGCAATTCGTCCAGTTGGCAGTGGGTGGAGGGCACGTTCGCCAGCAAGCCGTACTTCATGAACAAAGAAAACGTCGCCACCTTCAGCGGCGGCAAGTGGTGCGACACCTGCACCGCGAAGTGCCCGTTCGACGCCGACTACCCGACCCTGCAACACCGCCTGTTCGCCGGCTCGACCGCCCCTTTGGGAGCGCGGAGTGCGGAACGCGGAGTGGGGAGTGAAGAGCAAGAAGCGGCCCCAGCCATCGCGCCCGACGAGATTGGAACAGTGTCGCCTGCCACGGATCTGGTGTGGGTCCACGACGCGGGGATGTCGTGGGACGACGCGGCCCTGAAGGCGAACCCGGCCGCCGCGGTGGCGTTCGTGTTCGACGAACCGGCGTTGCGGGCCGAACCGTGGGCGTACCACCGCCTCGCGTTCGTGTTCGATGGCCTCGACGACCTGTTCGCCCACCTGCCGAACCCAATGAGGCTGACACTGGTCGGCGACCCGGCCGAACGGCTCGCCGCCCTGGCCGGCCGACTCAGGGCGACCACGGTTCACGTCAGTGAACATCCGAACCCGTGGGTGGTGGAGACGGCCGAGAAGTTGCGGTTGAACGTCAAGGTGGTCGTTCACCCGCGAACGGCGTTCGCCGAGTCCACGAGCGAGCCGAAGCGGTTCTCGCGGTACTGGGACAAGGTGGCCCCACAAGTGCTGGGCTATCGGCCGAAGTCGTCCAAGAGGCCGTAACAGTGACCCGACCCGTGGCCGTGTGGTGGGTGAAGCGGGACGCCCGGCTGGCCGATAACGCCTGCTTGAGCGAGGCGGACCGGCTCGGCCTCGACGTGCTGCCGCTGTTCTGTTTCGAGCCGTCGCTCCTCGCGGCCGACGACACGTCCGACATGCACGTTCACGCCCAGTGGCAGGCCGTGACGGGACTGCGAGCGGCATTGCGGAGGCACGGGGCGGACCTCGTCGTCGCTCACGGCGAAGTGGTGGAGAAGCTCACCAAGCTGCACGCCCGCGTACCGTTCACGCATCTGCTCAGTCACGAAGAAGTCGGCAACGACATCACCTTCCGCCGTGATCGGGCCGTGGCCGCGTGGTGCCGCGAGCGTGACATCGAGTGCCGTGAGTTCCCGCAATCGAGCGTGAAGCGGGGCGGGGTGAACCGCGACCGCCTGCAACGGTGGTGGCAGTTGCGGGTCGCAGACGTTCAGCCGTTGGCTGTTCCGGTCATCCGCCAATCCGATGAGTTGCGACGACTGACGGCGTCGACCGCGTTCCCGAAGTTGCCCGCGTTCGCTCCGAATCGCGTGTGGCAGCCGGTGAGCGAGGCCGACGCCCACGCCACGCTCGCCGATTTCTTGACCCGCCGCGGGCGGTGGTATCGCGGCGGCATCAGCTCGCCGAACACCGCGTTCACCGCCGGCTCGCGGCTGAGCGTGCATCTCGCGTGGGGGACGATCACCGCCCGGCAGGTGTGGCACGCCGTCGCCCGCCGGCTGGCCGACCTCGACCCGGCCGACCCGCACTCGCTCCGCTGGAAGCCGAGCCTGCAAGCGTTCGTCAGCCGGCTGCACTGGCGGGATCACTTCACGCAGCGGCTCGAATCCGAACCGGAACTGGAGTTCCGAAGTGTTCACCCGTGCTACCGCGACGTGCCGTACGGGAATGACGAACACCTGCACGCCGCATGGCGGGAGGGCCGCACCGTCTACCCGCTCGTCGACGCCGTCATGCGGTGCCTCGCCGCCACCGGGTTCGTCAACTTCCGCATGCGGGCGATGGCGGTCAGCTTCGCCTGCCACGTGCTTCACCTCGACTGGCGGTTCATCCACCCGCACCTGGCCCGCGTGTTCCGCGACTACGACCCCGGCATCCACCTGAGCCAGTTGCAGATGCAGGCCGGGGTGGTCGGGTGGAACGCCATCCGCGTGTACAACCCGGCCAAGCAACTGGCCGACTGGGACGCGGGCTGCCGGTTCGTCAAACGCTGGGTGCCGGAGCTGAAGAGAATGCCCGCCGAGCGGATCGTGAGCGTCGACGACCTGCCGGGCTACCCGCCGCCGGTGGTGCCGTTCGCCGAGCGGGCGAGGCAGATGACCGACGCCCTGTACGCCATCCGCAAGTCCGCCGCGGCGAAGGTGGCGACGACGACGGTGTACCTGAAGCACGGCTCACGGAAGAAGGAGCAGTCGTTCCGCCCGAAGAAAGCGAAGAAGCCCGTCAAGCCGTCGTCCACGCCGTCACTGTTCGACCTGGACTGACGCCCTCAAGAGGTGGCCAGTCTGCGCGAGCACCAGCACCCCGCGGAGCGTCCAGGCGGCCGTGCGGACCCAGTTGGTGAGCACAAGCCTGCGGAGCGTTGCCGGGTCGAACCGCCGGCCGAGCCGCTCGTGAAGCGGAATCTGCACGAGCCACGTCGAGAGCCAGTTCAGTACCAGCAAGCCGAACGCGACCACCAGCACCGGGAGCGACAGGCCGGGCGGGCGTACGGCGAACAGCAGCACGCCCGTCGCCACTTCGGCGAACATCGACGGGGCGACGAGCCACGTGATGAGCCGGGTGTGTCCCCGCCAGTACCCGTGAAACTGCTCGGCCCCGACGTTCGCGAACAGCGGGTAGTGGACCACCTGCACCACCCAGATGAGGCCGACGAGGAACAGTGTGGCGGCCAAGTGGGCCAGCCAGAGGAGGTGCGGCAGCCCGTCAGGCACGGCTCGCCTCCGGCGTGGTCACGGCCTGCCGGGTCGCCTCGTGCCGGTGCGCGAACATGGCGGTCAGTTTCTTGCGAATCAGCCACCCGCCGAGCACCCGGCCGATCCAGCCGAAGGGCAAGGCGTACTCGACCTCGTCGCGGAGGATTGCCCCGCCCGCCCCGTCACCCTGAATGTGGTGCCGGTGGTGCCAGTGCTCGAACGGGCCGGACTCCTGCCGGTCGGCGAACAGCCGCGGCGGGTTGTACTCGGTGTGGACGGCCACCCAGGTGAGCGGCAGGCCGAGGAGCGAGCCGCGGAGGACCACCCGCGTGCCGGGCTGGAGGGACGCTGGCGGCACCAGCACCTTCAGCGGCTCTCCGGGCGGGATCAACTTCACGAGGGCGTCAGCGGTCTCGTGGAAGCGGAACACCGCCTCCGGGCTGGCCGGGATGCGGCTCTCCTTCACGAACGTCTGGATCGCCAGCCCGCTCGGGTCGGCGAGCCGCCGGTACACGAAGGCGTCCCACAGGATGAGGGCGAACGGCACCCACCAGATCAGGTCGTTCGTCAGGATGGTCAGGCCGAAGGCCGGTGGGAAGACGCCGCGGGCGACGGCGACGGCGAACCCGACCGGGCCGAACAGCTTTCCCAGGAAGCCGACGAGCACCACCGGCCAGTGCCGCCGCGGGTCGCCCGCCGCCACCCAGTAGCCGACGCCGTACACGCCGACGATCATGCCGACGCACTGCCAGATCTCGGGGTAGTTCAGGCGAGGAATGCCGCACTGGTCGAACAGCAGGTGCGGGAAGGCGATGACGGCCGCCCCCCAGGCCAGGTTGTACACCGCGGCAGCCCGGAGCCAGACGGTGGCCCAGCGGGGGGAGGCGGTCGGGTCGTGTGTCGTTGGCATGTGAGACGGCTGTGGAAGAGGGTGGGTCGGGATCGGTTCACGCCGGCGGGGGATGCACCGTCACCACCCCGGGGCGGCCCGGCCGACGGACAGGAACAGCTCGTCGCACTCGGCCGCCAGCACCCCGCCGACCACCTCGCACCCCATGCCCACCGCCCGCCCCGCCACCTCCGCGGCCGGGATGTCGACCTGCCGCCAGCCGGTGTCCAGGAGGAACCGGATGGAGGTGCCGAACACCACCCGCCCGACGCCGGCCCACAGGGCCGCCCCCGTGCACATGGGGCACGGCTCGGCGGTGGCGTACAGCACCAGGTCGCGGCCGTCCGGCCGGGGGCGGAGGGCGGCGACCGCGTTCAGGGCGTCCACCTCCGCGTGCAGGAGCGGGTTCTCCTCCGCCTTGTTCCACCCCTCGGCCAGTATTTCGCCGGTGCCGCGGTGAACGATGACCACACCGAACGGCAGGGTCGGGCAGTTGGTGGTCAACTCGATCGCCCGCCACATGAAATGATCGTCGTCGAGCATCTGGCGTCCGCTTGGGGTTCGGCCTTCCACCCCATTGGTAGTCCGGCCGGGGCGTCCGCCGCAAGCCGGACGGCGGGACAACGGGGCCGAGGTTGCCGTGACGCCCGCCGGTGACCGGCGGGAGGTCGAACAGGCCCACCGGGCACTCACGCCGCGTCTTCGTCCGCAGCGAACAACTTCAGTTTCCCCTTCGCCCGAACACCCTTCCGCTTCATGTCGGAAATCAGCCGCCACCCGCGGACCGCCGCCAGCAGTCTCTTCTGGGCGGCGGAGAGGGTTCGCTCCCGCACGCCCTGCATGCCGGGCGTGTCGGCCGGCTTGGCCGCCACTCGGGACGCCCGCTGGTGGGCCAAATGGGCCACGACCACCACCCCGGCGAGTATCCGGTCGAGTGGGGTGTCGTGACCGCCGAGCAACTCGCCCTTGAGGGCGGCCACTTCTTCGGTCGCCGCCCGCCGGGCGAGCGGGTCCGTCCCGCACAGCCGCTCCATCCACGCCGCCTCCGCCTTGCTGGCGAGGTCGTCCAACTCGCGGACCGTCGACTTCATTTCCGGGTGCTTCGCCAACCAGCCGTACAGGTACTCGACCGCCTGCGGGTCGCCCCCGCTCGCCCGCTTGGCCAGCCCGGCGATCGTGTTCCGGATGTAGACCGGACTCTCGTGCAGCGTCTTTTCCCACTCGCGTGATCCCTCCCTCGGTTTCCGCTTGGCCTTCGATTTCTGCTCGGCTTTCTTGGCCGTCGTCGCACTCCCTCCCTGGTGGGTGATTTTTCGCCACTCGCCGCGGTGATGGTGATACCCGGCCAGAACTAGCCACGTGGTGCTCAACGCGTCCGCCCACGTAAATAGGTCTGACGCGAGGCGGTCGGGCTCGGCGTCCGGGTGCCGGGCGGCCCTCACCGCCTCACGGTCGGCCTTGCGGGCGGCCACCGCGGCGGCGGCCAGATGCCCGGCCGTGCGGCGGCCGAGGTACGCCTTTTTGACCCCGTGCGGGGTGCGGATCGACTGGTAGTAGTACCCCGATTTTGCTCCCCGCTTCTTCCGGTCCCAGCCCATGCCCGTCCCCCTCCGTGTTGCACCACCGGCGGCGACTCCCCCGGCATTGTCCCCCGTCAGGGCGGTCGAGGGACAGACCAAAACGGGTGCCGCAATTGATCCCAGAAGTGGATTGGTAAACACCTCCGAAGTGTGGCTCCGTCCTCCGGCCTGAGCGGGGAATGTCGTGCGGGGTGAGCGGCTACCGTTCACGGCCGGACGACCACCTTGCCTTTCCCCTCGACCCACTTGGCGTCGGCGGTGGTGTAGGTGCCGGCCGGCTGTGCCACCCCGCCGACGGTGAGTGCCTTCACCGTCAACACCCCGCTCTTCCCGTCGCCCGAGTCGGTGACCACCCGGTTCTTGGCCGTCATGGTGAGCGAGGCGACCGTCTCCTGACAGCCGTTCAGGTGCAGGTACGCCGCCCCACTGTTGCCCGCGTCGAGCAGGGTGATGGTGGCGGTGTCTTTGATCTGGTGGCTGGTCGCCCAGTACAGGCAGTCGTTGAACCCTCAAGTTCCCCCACTTCTCGGCAGAGCTTGGAACGCCGCTACCGCGACCATGATCTGGAGTTGGGTCCAGCCGCGCCACAGGGTCATCCAACCGGGCATACCGTCACTGGGGCGGTTCTGGTGCCCACCGA
>JANNQE010000347.1:0-17444 GCA_031441625.1 Planctomycetia bacterium | reverse complement strand
CGAGAAGGAGTTGGCCGACCGGCTGCGGGCGGCCACCCAGGCCGAGCGGCCGGCCCTGTACCGGACGGTGTACGACGAGCTGTTCCGGCGGGTGCCGGATCACCCGCAGAACGTGTGGAAGGAGGGGCCCGAGGAGCAGGCGTCGCGGACCGCCGAGCAGATGGGCATGCTCCGCCCGTTCCTCCGCCCGGAGGGCGTGTACGTGGAGATCGGGTGCGGGGACGGGCACCTCGCCCGTACCGTCGCCGGGCAGGTCCGGCATGCCTACGGGGTTGACGTGTCTCCGGTCATCTCGGCCGATGACACCGCCCCGGTCAACTACACCCCGCTGTACTGCCGGGACGGGGTGTCCGTCCCCCTGCCCGACGACGCCGCCACGGTCGTGTTCAGCAACATGCTGCTCGAACACCTGCACCCGCAGGACGCCGTCCGCCACCTGGCCGAGGTGTTCCGCATCCTGCGCCCCGGCGGGGTGTACGTCTGCCGCACCCCCCACCGCTTCGCCGGCCCGACGGACATCTCCGGGCACTTCGACTCCGAGGCGACCGGCTTCCACCTGAAGGAGTACACCCTCCGCGAGGTGCGGAGGCTGTTCGGGGCGGCGGGGTTCACCCCACTCCGGCTGAAGCCGCGGGTGATGAGCCGGGCGGTGCCCGCACCCCTGTTCGCGGCGACGGCGGCCGAAGCGGTCCTCGGCTGGCTGCCGCACCGCCTGCGGCGGTCGCTCTCCCGCACGCCGCTGTTCCGCCCGCTGTTCGCCACCATCACCGTCGCCGCGTACAAGCCGCTGCCCGCCCCGACGCGCGCC
Source organism: Planctomycetia bacterium (assembly GCA_031441625.1). GTDB lineage: Bacteria > Planctomycetota > Planctomycetia > Gemmatales > Gemmataceae > JALHQU01. Next base: position 16,636 of record JANNQE010000347.1, on the reverse strand, counting down.
GGCGTGCGGGTGTTCACCCTGGCCCTGGCCTGAGCCGCACCGGAGTCACCCGTGACCGCCCACCGCCTCCGCGTCGCGCATGTGGTCCTCCAACTCCGCACCGGCGGGATGGAGAAGGTGCTGGCCGAACTGGCCCGCCACGCCGACCGCGACGCCTACGACCTGCACTTCGTCTGCCTCGGCGAGAGCGGGCCGGTGGCGGACGAGATCACCTCCCTCGGCTGGCCGGTGACGGTGTTGAACAAGCCCCGCGGGTTGCGGCCGTCGCACGTGCTGAAACTGGCCCGCCTGTTCTCCCGGCTCGGCACGCACGTGGTCCACTCGCACAACAACGACCCGCTCCTGTACGCCGCCCTGGCCACCCGGTTCGCGGGCGTGCCGGTCCACATTCAGACCCGACACGGCCAGGCGATCGGCACGAGCCGGCGGCACCGGACGGCCGTGCGGCTGGCGTCCCTGTTCGCCCGACGGGTGGTGTGCGTGTCGAACGACAGCGGGCGGGTGGCTGCGCGGGAGGGGATTCCCGCCCGCAAACTACTGACCGTTCACAACGGCATCGACACCGAGCGGTTCGGCTACGCCGGCCCGCGACTGAACGGCCCCGCGGTGATGGTCGCCCGGATGGTGCCCGCGAAGGGTGGCGACGTGCAGCTCCGGGCGGTGCCGCAGATCCTCCGGGTCCGACCGGACTTCCGCCTGTGCGTGGTCGGGGACGGGGTGGCGCTGCCCGGACTGATCGAACAGGCCCGCGCCCTGGGCGTCGCCAGCGCGGTGCAGTTCATGGGCGAGATCAGTAACGTGGCGGCGGTCCTCGCGTCCGCCTCCCTGTTCGTCCTGCCGTCGCACAGCGAGGGCGTGTCGCTGACCATCCTGGAGGCGATGGCCCGCGGACTGCCGGTGGTCACCACCCGCGTGGGCGGCAGCCCCGAACTGGTGGACGACCCGGCGACCGGACTGCTCATCCCGCCCGGCGACCCGGACGCCCTCGCGGCCGCCGTGTTGAGCATCTGGGCCGACCCGACCCGCGGCGAGCAGATGGGCCGTGCCGGGCGGGAGCGGGTGGAACGGCACTTCGACGTGCGAACCATGACCCGCCAGTACGAGGCCCTGTACCGCGAGCTGTTGACCGAGACCGGGCGTGTGGTGAAACACCGCGACCCGGTGCCGGTCGGCGTGTGAGGACGACCGCGTGCGACTCCTGTTCATCTCCACCGTGTACCCCAACCCGGTCGAGCCGGTGAAAGGGGTCTTCAACCGCCACCTGCTGCGGGCGGTGGCCGCCGCCGGGCACGAGGTGCGGGTGATCGCCCCGGTGCCGTGGGCGGCCGCTCGTTGGCGAAAGCTCCCGGCCGCGCCGCTCCAAGACGGCGACCGACTGACCGTCTACCACCCGCGGTACTGGTACGTGCCGAAACTGTTCGGCAGTCGGTCGGCGGGGTTCTACTGGGCGTCCATCCGGGGGGCGATGCGGCAGGCCCTCGACGGCTTCCGCCCGGACGCGGTTCTCGGCTACTGGGCGCACCCGGACGGGGCGGTGGCGGTCGAACTGGCCCGTCGCACGGGGGCCACCTCCGGGGTCATCATCGGCGGCTCCGACGTGCTCCTCCTGACGCAGCGACCCGACCGCCGGGAGCAAGTGTGTGGCGTACTCCGGGAGGCGGACGCGGTGCTCACCGTGAGCGACAGCCTGCACCGCCGGGTGATCGAACTCGGGGCAACCGCCGACCGCGCCCACGTGTGGCACCAGGGGGTGGACCACGGCGTATTCTTCCCCGGTGACCAGGCGGAAGCCCGCGGGCGGGTCGGGTTGACCGCGGACGAATCCGCCCTGCTGTGGGTGGGGCGAATGGAGCCGGTGAAAGGGTTGGACGTGCTGCTGTCGGCGTGCCGGCTGTTGGCCGACGAAGGGGCGTCGTTCCGCTTGCACCTGGTCGGCGACGGCGGCCTGCGAAGCTCGCTCCGGTCCCAAGCGGACGCCCTCGGCCTGCGGGATCACGTCCGCTTCGCCGGGGCCACCGCACCGGAAGGACTGGGCGACTGGTACCGCGCGGCCGACCTGACCGTGCTGCCGAGCCGCTCCGAGGGGCTGCCGAACGTCCTCCGCGAGTCGGTCGCGTGCGGCACCCCGTTCGTGGCCAGCGACGTCGGCGGCGTCCGCGAGATCGCCGAACCGCCGCTCGACCGGCTCGTCCCGGCGGAAGACCCGCGGGCGCTGGCCGACGCCATCCGCTCCGCCCTGACCGACACGCACCGGCCGACCCGACGGCTGACCCCTCCGTCGTGGTCGGCCTCCGCCGAGCGGCTGTGCGACCTCCTCGCGGCCGCTTCGCGGAACACCCCACTCCTTCCCGCCGTCGCCGCTGCCCTATGACCACTGTCACACCCACACCCGTGCCGCGCCCGCCCGCACCGCCGGGAACACCGCGCGACCTCGGCCCGGACACCGCCGTCTTGTTCTTCGGCAACGACTGGACGGCCGAAAACCGCACGTCCAGCCACCAGCTCGCGCGGCAGTTGGCCCGGCGGTTTCGCCTGTTCTACGTCGAGTGCCCCGGGTGGCGGGCGCCCCGCGGGTCCGGCCGCGACCTGAAGAAGGTGTTCGTCAAGCTGTGGCGGTTCCTCCGCGGCACCCGCACGCTGGACGACGGGGTGAAACTCCGCACCCTCTTCCAACTGCCGTTCCACCGATTCGCCGCGGTGCGGGCGTTCAACAGACTGGTGGTGAAGGCGACGGTCAAGCTGATGATGTGGCGGCACGGGGTGAAGGCCCCGCTCACGTGGTTCCACGTGCCGCACGTGCCGTTCCTGGTTGGCGCACTCGGCGAGCGGCTGGCCGTGTACTACTGCATCGACGACTACGCCGGGTATCCCGGGGTGAACCCGCAAGTGATGCGGGCGATGGACGACGACACCACCCGCCGGGCGGACGTGGTGTTCCTCGCGTCGGACACTCTCGAGGTGAGCAAGAAGGCCATCAACCCGAACGTCCACGTCAGCCCGCATGGGGTGGAGTTCGACCACTTCGCCCGCGCCCAGGACGAGTCTCTGCCGGTGCCGGAGGAGGTGGCGCGGTTCGACGGGCCGGTGATCGGGTACTTCGGCCTGATCGAGAGCTTCACCGACCTGGAGTTGATCGACTGGCTGGCCGGCCAGCGGCCCGACTGGCAGTTCGTGTTCATCGGCCGCGTGGCGGTGCCGGACGACGCCCTACCGAAGCGGGTGAACGTCCACTTCCTCGGCAACAAGCCCTACGCCGACCTGCCGGGTTACGCCAAGCGGTTCGACGCGTGTGTGATGCCTTACAAAGCCGGGGCGTGGAGCCACCACGCCAACCCGATCAAGCTCCGCGAGTACCTGTCCACCGGCAAGCCGGTGGTGTCGGTGGACATCCCGCAGGCCCGGAAGTTCGCGGACGTGGTCGGCATCGCCGCCGACCGCGAGCAGTTCCTGGCGAAGCTGGAGGAGGCCCTGGCCACCACCCGCGACCCAGACGCCGTTCGGCGACGGATGGACCGGGTGCGGTCGGCCACGTGGACCGCCCGCGCCGACGAAGTGGTCCACACCTTGAAGGCCCAACTCGAGTCCCGCGAATGACCCGAGCCGCCGAGTGGTCGCCTCGGTGGTAGCACACCGTCTCCCTGTTCCCGTTCGCCCGCGACGGGTGACACTTCACGTGACAGTTCCCGACAGAGTGTCTCCCGTCGGCTCCCCTCGCCCCGCCCACGACACGTCATTTCGCCCTGCTTTTCCAGGCTCGACAAAGCGCTGCTTTCTTTGACGGCGTGGCCTGGCTTTTGCGTCTCGGGCGAAACTGTTCCTCACCACTTGATTTTGTTCCCACCCCATCGCTTGGCCTGCGGGGATCGAACCCGCTCGCGCCCCCGCGCCCGAGGTGCTCATGCCTACGCCCGTTGTCCTCCGCCGCGCCGACCGCAACGACGTGCTCCCCACCGTCCGTGAGGTGATGGACGGGTGCGGGTGGCAGGAGTTGATCCGGCCGAACGCGTCGGTGGTGATCAAGCCGAACCTGTGTACCGACCGGCCGGACATGATTCACTGCGCCAACACGTCACTGAGTGTGTTGCGGGCGGTATGCCAGGTTCTCCTGGAGCGGACCACCGACATCACCGTGGTGGAATCGAACGGCGCCCGCTACCCGGCCGAAGCGGCGTTCGAGAACACCGGTGTGTACGCGATGGCGGCCGAGTTGGGGGTGAAGGTGCTGAACCTGTCGAAGGACACGCTGGTGGACGTGCCGGACGCCCGTATGAAGGGGTTCGGCATGTCCAAGACGTGGCTGGAGTGCGACGCGTTCATCACCCTGCCGGTGCTGAAGACGCACGCCACCACCGTGTTCACCGGGTCCCTGAAGAACCAGTGGGGGTGCATCCCGCGGTTCGACCGCATCCTGCTGCACAAGCACCTGCACGAGTTGATCGTGGAGGTCAACCGGCTACGGCCGGTGACGCTCAGCCTGATGGACGGGCTGGTGGGGATGCAGGGTCGCGGGCCGATCAACGGCTACCCGATCGACTTGAACGTGCTGCTCGCCGGACGAGACCCGGTGGCGGTGGACGCCACCGGCATGCGGCTGATCGGGCTCGACCCGGCCACCAGTCAACACGTCGTCCACGCCCAGAAGATCGGGCTGGGGACGCTCGAGGCGGGCCACATCAAGGTTGACGGCCCGTTCGACGAGCTGAAGACGCGGGCCGAGCCGGCGGTCGAGGACTGGGCGATCAAGCTGATGAACCGGGTCAGCCGCTCGCCCTTCCTCACCCGCAACCTGATGCTCAACGACGGCCTGTTCTACCCGATCCGCCGCGTGGTGAATGCCGTCCGCAAAGTGGTCAAACGCTAGCCCGGTCTCCGCCCCCCTCCGAGAGACACCCGTGTTAGACCCCGCCAGCCTGTCCGAACTCGGTCTGTGGCTCTGTTTCCTGACCATCGCGTACACCTACCTCGGCTACCCGCTGGTGGTGCTCGTCTGCTCCCGCCTGTTCGGCCGCAAGCCGTCCGTCGCCGCCCCGACCGATCTGCCCACCGTTTCACTCCTGGTGGCCGCACACAACGAGGCCGGGATCATTGCGGCCCGCGTGCGGAACGCCCTGGCCAGCGACTACCCGGCCGACAAGTTCGAGGTGGTGATCGCCACCGACGGGTGTACCGACGACACCGCCGCCGTCGCCCGCGGGTTCGACGACCCGCGGGTGCGGGTGCTCGAGTACCCGGTCAACCGCGGCAAGTCGAGCGTGCTGAACGCGTCCATCCCCCAGTTGAACGGGGAGGTGGTGATGCTGTCCGACGCCAACACGTTCACTGACCCGGACGCGGTGCGGCGGCTGGTCTCCCACTTCGCGGACGAGGACGTGGGGGCGGTGTGCGGGCGGCTCATCCTGTCCGAGACGGCCGGCAGCCGGAACGCCGACAGCCTGTACTGGCGGTACGAGACGTTCCTGAAGAAGTGCGAGAGCCGGCTGGGGGCCTTGCTCGGCGCGAACGGCGGCATCTACGCCATCCGCCGGCGGGTGTTCGCCCCCATCCCGGCGAACACCATCGTGGACGACTTCGTCATCCCGCTCGACGCTCGCCTCCGCACCGGCTGCCGCATCGTGTACGACCCGACGGCCGTCGCCCACGAGGAGACGCCCGACTCGGTGCGGGCCGAGTTCCACCGCCGCGCCCGCATCGGGGCGGGCGGGTTCCAGTGCGTCGGCCTGCTGTGGCGGCTGATGAACCCGCTCAACGGGTGGGTGTCGCTCGCCTTCGTGTCGCACAAGGTGCTGCGGTGGGTCGGGCCGTTCTTCCTGGTCGGCCTGCTGGCGTGCAACCTGCTGCTGGCGGACGACCCGTTCTACCTGGCCACCCTCCTCGCCCAGGTGCTCTTCTACGCCACCGCCGTAGTTATGAAGTTCGTGCCGCCGTCGGTGAAGGTGCTCAAGCCGCTCCGCCTGACCACCATGTTCGCTGGCATGAACGCCGCCCTCCTGCTCGGCTTCTGGCGGTGGGTGAAGGGCATCCGCGTCGGCACCTGGCAGCGGACCGAGCGAACCGCCCCGCAACCGGCGTAAACCCCGAGGCCAATCGGTGCTCAAGCTCCCCGCCGCCCTCGACCGCTGGCTGTTGCAGTACCTGGTCCAGGCCCCCCGCCGCTGGGCGGGGCAGACGGGTCGCCCGTTCCATCTGCTGCTGGCCGTGTGCGACCACTTCGAGCCGCACCTGGGTGGGGCGACCGACGCGGTCGCCCTCCCCCGCGTCGAGCGGTGGGTGAGAGATTACCCGCGGCGACTTGGCGAGTTCCGCGACTGCGACGGCCGCCCACCCCGGCACTCCTTCTTCTACCCGATCGAGGAGTACCACCGCGAGTGCGTGGGCGGGGTGGAGGAGATCTGCCGGCAGGGGTTCGGCGAGATCGAAGTTCACCTGCATCACGACAACGACACCCCGGACAACCTGCGGCGGCAGTTGGCAGAAGGCGTGCGGGTGCTGGCCGAGGAGCACGGCCAGTTGGCAGTGGACCGCCACACCGGGGAGGTGAAGTACGGGTTCATCCACGGCAACTGGGCGCTGAACAACTCGCACCCGCACGGGCGGTGGTGCGGGGTGAACGACGAGATCACCGTCCTCCGTGAGACCGGCTGCTACGCCGACTTCACTATGCCGTGTGCCCCAGAACGGCTCCAGACGCGGACCATCAACAGCATCTACTACGCCACCAGCCGTCCGGACAGCCCGTGCGGGCACGACCGGGGTGTGGCAGTCGGCACTGCCCCGCAACCGCCCGGTTCGATGATGCTGATTCAGGGGCCACTCGTGCTGAGCTGGCGGCGGGCGAAGTGGGGGGTCATCCCGCGGGTGGAGAACGGGTGCATCCAGGGGAACCAGCCGCCGACGGTGGACCGCTTCCCCGACTGGATACGGGCTGGGGTGCGGGTGCCGGCCCGCCCGGATTGGGTGTTCGTGAAGTTGCACACCCACGGGGCGAACGAGGGGAACATGGACGCCCTGATCGGCGATGCGGCGGCGCGGTTCCATGACGGGCTACGGGAACTGGTGGAGAAGAACGCCCTGTTCCGCTTCCACTACGTGACCGCCCGAGAGATGTACAACCTGGCCCGCGCCGCCGAAGCCGGCTGGACGGGCAGCGTGAACGACGCGCGGGATTACGAGTTGGTGTGGAACGGGTGCGGACAATCACAAAACCGCTGTGATTCGGCAAGAGCCGTTCGAGACGATTCACAGCACGACACCGGCCGTTGCGACCCGGCCGCGTCAACCGCAGAGGTTCGGTCGCTGGAGGGAGCGTCATGAGCCTGTGGCGGTCGATCGAAATGCGGGTGGTGCCGAAAACTGTCCGGAAGATGCTCAACCGGGGGGCCGAGCGGTTTTGCCCGGTCTGCCAGTCGGAGGTTCGTGGATTCCGGACCTTCGGCATGCCGGTCCGCACGAACGCACAGTGCCCGGTGTGCTACAGCCTGGAACGGCATCGCCTGCTCTGGATGTACCTTCGTCAACACACCGACCTGTTCGACGGCCGGGCGAAGAGGATTCTGCACGTCGCCCCAGAACCGCAGCTGTCTCGGCACCTACAGAGTCTGCCGGGGGTGGAATACGTCTCCGCGGATATGGAGAAGGGAAAGGCGATGGTGGTGGCCGACGTGACTCAGTTACCCTTCGGGGCGGGCGAGTTCGACGTCATCTTCTGCAACCACGTGCTCGAGCACGTGCCGGACGACCGCAAGGCGATGGCCGAGTTCCGTCGCGTCCTCAAGCCGAGCGGTTGGGCCATTCTGCAGGTGCCAATTCGCGGGCACGAGACGTACGAAGACCCGTCGGTGACCGACCCGAAGGAGCGGGAGCGGCTGTTCGGCCAGTGGGATCACGTTCGAATCTACGGGTCGGATTACGTCCGTCGGTTGGAGTCGGCGGGTTTCCGGGTGAAGGTGGAACCGTTCGCCAGCACTTTGTCTGTGTCGGACGCGCGGCGTATGGGGGTCGATCAGGGGGAGGAAATCTTCCTGTGCAGTTGATGTGGCGGAGAACAGAGTTGGAGACGTAGGGTTTCACCCCGCAGTCAGGGCAGCCGGGTGAGTTCCGGGGATACGAGTTGACCGGGGGCGGTGACAGCCGAGCCGAGCGTTCCGAAACCGGTGGCCGAACCACCGATCACCACTTTCCCACACCCAAGATAACGAGAAGGCCGGGGGAGGATGCTCCCCCGGCCTTCGTGCGTTTACTGCTCCGCCAAGCCGACTACGACAAGAACTCGTAGGCACCGATATCCGTCCTCGCGCCGCTCGGTCGAGTGACGCCAAGGATATCCCGCGTCAGCAGGCTGGTGTCCGTCCCGACGTTGATCGCCGGCGAACCAGCCTTCAGCCGGTAGTTCCCCGTTTCAGGGGAGTAGAGCGGCCACGACGGCGGGGTGACGAACAGGGCCGACAGGGCCGCGCTCGCCGACGAGTACCGGCTCTCCAGGAAGATGGAGTTGGTGTCGAACCCGCGGGCCTGCCACTGGGCCGCCGTTTCGGACGTCGACTCGGTGTTCGACGGGTCGCGGTTCACCCGACCGATCAGGATGTTGTAGTTGCTCTTAAGGCCGGTGATGTTCTCCACCCCCAGCCCGCCCCGGTAGTTGCTCGCCCACCCCTGGGAGAACAGGATGTTGTTGTAGAACTCGTTGTGCGTGGTGCCCGACCCGCTCGCCGAGATGCCGTAGAAGGCCGAGCCGATGACCGTGTTGCCGATGATCGTGTTCCGCTTGCACCCGGTCGTCTGGTTGTCCTGGTACAGGGTGATGCCGTTGCGGAACTGAGAGGCGATCAGGTTGTTGCGGATGAGCGAGTCCTCCACCCCGTTCAGGTTGAGGGACGCCGACTCGCCGGAGCAGTTGTTCAGCAGGACGTTGTTCTCCACCAGCGCGTTGCTGATGATCCCGTCGCCGGGCAGGTCGCGGTCGGCGTTGATCTGGATGCCCGCCCCGCGGCTGTTCTCCACCCGGTTCCCCCGGACGACCGGGTTGTCGGCCGAGTTGGCGATGTAGATCCCGTGCTGCACGCGGGTGTTGGTGATCGTGTTGTTCTCGATCAGCAGGTTCGCACTGTTCCCGGTCAGAACGCCCCACCAACTCGAGTCGTCGATCACGTTGTTGCGGATGACGGCACCGGTGTTCTCGACCGATCGGATGCCCGTCCGGACGCTGCCGTAGGTGGCCATCTTCACCGTGAAACCATCGATGGCCACGTGGCTGGCCCCCTCCATGTTGATCGCCCCGGAGTACGCCGACGCCGCGCTCTGCTTGGCGTTCACCAGCACGCCGGGGTCGGCCTTGAACACGATCGGGTTGGCGGCCGTGCCGCTGGTGTAGATCTGGAACCCGGTGTACGTGCCCGCCCGCACCACGATCATGTCCCCCGCCCGGGCGTTGTCGGCGGCGTACTGGAGCGTCTTCCACGGGTTGGTGGCCGATCCCGCCCCGCTGTCCGTCCCGGTGGCGGACACGTACATGGTGCGGAGGATGCCAGAGTACCCGCTGCTGGCGGTGACGGTGACGGTCGACGTGTACTCGGAGAACCCACCGTCCTTGTCGGTGATCCGCCCGCGGACGGTGTACGTGCCCGCCTGGGTGAAGGTGGTGGCGGCCGTCGCCCCGGTGCTGTTCGCCACCTCCCACGTGCCGTCGTTGGTGAAGTCGTAGCTGTACCGGAAGCCGAAGGCGGTGTCCACGGCCGACGGGTCGAACTGCCCCACGAAGGAGGCGGTCACGGCCTGCCCGACCGTCACGGGTCCCGAGTTGGAGAACACGGCCGTCGGGTTGACGTTCGACATCTCCACGTCGGTGGTGTAGTCGGTGAACCCGCCGTCCTTGTCGGTGATCCGCCCGCGGACGGTGTACACCCCGTTGTCCTGGAACGTGTACTGGGCGGTCGGACTGGTGCTGTTCACCACGTCCCACACCCCGTCGTTGTTCACGTCGTAGCTGTACTTGTACCCGGCCGCCCGATCGACCGACGACGGGTCCGTCTGGCTGCCGAACGTGACCGTCACCGGACTGCCCTCGGGCAGCGGGTTGTTGTCGGTGAACGTGCCGGTCGGGTTGACGTTGGAGACGGCGACGACGGCCGTGTCGGTGGCCGTGCGGCCGAGCGCGTCGGTGACGGTCAGGGTGGCCGTGTACGTGCCGTTGTCCGTGTACGTCTTGGTCGGGGTGAGGGTGCCGGTGGCGGTGGTGCCGTCGCCGAACGCCCACAGGTAGGTCAGCCCGCTGCCGGTGGCCGACCCGGCGAAGGTGACCGCCCCGCCCTCAGCCGCCGTCCGGTCCGCCCCCGCGTTCGCCGTCGGCGGGGCGGCCGTGGGGCCCGACTGGAATTCGACGTCCACCCAGTAGTTGGTGCCCCGGAACGACTGGCTCGGGAACCCCGAGGTTGTGCCGTACTTGTACAGCCCGTTCCCGCCTTCGGCGGCCGACAGCGCCTGCAGCGACCCGCTCCGGAGCGGGGAGGCGGTGAAGAAGTCCTGATCGACGGCGTACCCCCCCTTCGGGGCGTAGTACGACACCACGTAGGTGGTGTTCGGGCTGATGGCCACCGGCGTGTTGAATCTGGCCGTCTGCCAGCCGGTGGCCGTCTCGTTCTGGAAGGTGACCGTCGCCAACCGCTGACCGGTGGCCGACCAGAGTGAGCCGGTGTGGGTGCCGGTGTTCGTCGCCCCCTTGTAAAACCGCACCCCGCTGACCGACCCGCCGACCGACGACTGGAACTTCATGCCCACTTCCACCCCCGCCGAGTCGTTCCACGACGCCACGGCGGGCGTCGCGTCCGCCCCCCCCAAGCCGGTGGCCGTCGGGTTCACCGAGGAGACCTTCAGACCGGCGACGGCGAACCGGGAGTTCTGGCCACCGCCGTCAGTCAGCCGCAGGGTGAGTTGGCCGTCCGTCACGGTCACCCGCCCGCGACCCTCGAGCAACTGCCCAGCCAGGGTGGTCAGGTTCGAGACGATGGTCGCCCCCTCGGCGGTCGCGGTGACGCGGTCCCGCACCACCGACGGGTCGCCGAGCATGACCGCCACGTCGTACTGCCCGTTGGGCACGTCCACCAGGAACGCCTTACTCGTGCCCGTGTGGACATCACGAGTGAGTGCGTTGGCCCCCCCGCGGTCCACCGCCGAGATGCCGCTCGTGGACTCCCAGCCGAACCCGGCAGTCGAACTGTACGCGACCACCGGCACAGCGGTCGCCCCCGTGGCGACCGGTGACGTGGCCGTGCCGAAGTCGAAACTGTAAACGGCGGGAACTTCGCGGCTTTCGAGGGCCTCTAACTGCGTCGGGATGTTGTGGCGGAACACGGGGTCGATTTGACCGAGCGGTTTGGACATAGCCGGACCACCTCAAGAATGAAGGTTGTGGGGCAAACGGGTACCGACCGCGGATGGGCTCGTCGGAAGGACGGCCCCGGCGCGGAGGACTGTTGACCGCATTCGGCGGCCGCGAAGGGGCTGAGGGGTCGGAGCGAGATACGTGTTGCGAGATGACCTGCGAATCTTAGAGGGGACGAAGATTCGAAGTCACCTTAAGTGCGAGTATGTTCCGAGACTCAGGGTGGTTCTAGAGTCGGTCGATTCAGGGTGCAAGCAGTTCGCCTGAATTCCCTGCGTCCTGGTGTCGGAGTTTCTGCCATTCCGTTGACCGCGTCCCGCCGGTGCCCGTCGGCGGTCGCTCCTGCTTTCACTCAGCGCGAATCGTACCACTGGCAGCAAAGATCGTAACTTCGCCTGTCGCCCGCGCCTGAACAGTGTCGGCGATTCCTACGCGTCAGTCAGATCCCCTCTGGATGCAATTCTGGTCTTCGGTACTCTCTAGGTGTTACGCGAATGGCATTCTGGGCAGCTTGCGCGCGGGTTCCTTCGGCGGTAGGATGCGGCCATGCGCCCCGCCAAAGTCCACCCGACCGATTACATCGACTTCCTCATCGCCACCCCGAAGGCGTGTTCGGCGACGGAGGCCGCCCGCGTGCAACCGGACGGACCTCGCCCGCCCGCGCACGACGCCTTCACCCGACTGCTGACCCGCCTGGAACCGGACCCGGAGACGTTGTGGGCGGAAGCGGAGCCGCAGGTGCGGCGGGACGACGGCATCTTGGTCGTCGACGACTCCACCCTGGACAAGCCGTACGCCACGGCCATCGAGTTGGTCACCCACCACTGGTCGGGCAAGCACCGGGCGGTCGTCCGCGGCATCAACCTGGTGTCCCTCCTGTGGACGGACGGCGACCGCCACATCCCGTGTGACGACCGGGTGTACGACAAGGCCGACGGGAAGACGAAGAACGACCACTTCCGGGCCATGATCGGCACCGCCCACGCCCGCGGGTTCCAGCCCCGGTGCGTGGCGTTCGACGGCTGGTACAGCCGCCTGGACAACCTGAAGGCGGTCCGCGGGTGCGGGTGGGTGTGGCTCACTCGGCTGAAGGGGAACCGGCTGGTGAACAAGGACCGCGAGGGCACCCGCCCGCTGACGGCGACGGCCATTTCGCCCGCCGGGACGGAGGTGTGGCTGCCGGGGTTCGGGTTGGTCCGGGTGTTCGGGATCGTCGCCCCAGACGGCGACACCACGTACTGGGCGACCAACGACCTGGGGATGACGGCGTTGACGCGGTTGCAGGTCGCCGAGTTCGCGTGGGCCATCGAGAGCTATCATCGGGGGATCAAGCAGTGCACCGGGGTGGAGCGGTGCCAGTGCCGGTCGGCGGTGGCACAGCGGAACCACATCGGGCTGGCCCTGCGGGCGTTCCTGCGGTTGGAGATCCACTGCTTCGCCGCCGGCATCAGTTGGGTGGAGGCGAAAACGGCGATCATACGGGATGCCGTCCGCAACTACCTGGAGCGACCCCGCTACCGAATCCCCGAACTGGCAACTGCGTAACACCTATTCTCTACAGTGTGGATACCACAATGAAACCTGGGCTCAGTCTGAGTTCGCCCACTCAAGCCCAGTCTCGATATCGCCTCCGGGAGGGTGCGTCGTTGGACCACGTTCTGGTGATCGACGAGCGGCCGGACTTCCTGGCCACACAACTCCGTCACGTGTTCCCGGATGGCGAGGTCGTCGTCCACCAGGCGGACACGGGGGAACTCGGCCTCAAGTACACCGTCGAATACAACCCGGCGGTGGTGCTGATCGAACTCAACTCGCGGCGGGCCGACGGGCTGAACACCTTCCGCCGGGTGCGGGAGTTGGACCCGGCCCGGCCGGTGGTGATCGTCACTGACGACCCGCGGGCCGAGAACGCCATCGAGTCCATCCGCTCCGGCGCGTTCGACTACCTGGTCAAACCGGTCCTGTTGGCCCACCTCCAGGAGGTGGTCCAGCGGGCGCTCGCCCTCAGTCGGCAGGTGCGGCTACTCTCCGCCCGCCCGTCGCCGCCCGAACCGGCCGGCGACGACGAGATGGTCGGCCGGTCGCCGGCCATGTGCGAGGTGTTCAAAACGATCGGGCTGGTGGCCGGGCAGAACCTGTCGGTGATGATTCTGGGGGAGAGCGGCACGGGCAAGGAGTTGATCGCCCGGGCCATCCGCCAGCACAGCCGGCGGGCCGAACGCCCCTACCTGGTGATCAACTGCGCGGCCATCCCGGAGCAGCTGCTGGAGAGCGAGCTGTTCGGGCACGAGAAGGGGGCGTTCACCGGGGCCGACCGCAAGCGGGAGGGCAAGTTCGAGCAGTGCGACGGCGGCACCCTGTTCCTGGACGAAATCGGCGACATGTCCCTCTCCACGCAGGCGAAAATCCTGCGGGTGATCCAGGAGCAGGAGTTCGTCCGCGTGGGCGGTAGCAATACTATCCGGACGGACGTGCGATTAATCGCGGCCACCAACCGCGACCTCCAGTCGCTCGTCGAGCGGCAATTGTTCCGCCTCGACCTGTACTACCGTCTGAACACTTTCACCCTCCGCGTGCCGCCGCTCCGCGACCGCGGCGGCGACCTGCAACTGCTCGCCGACCACTTCCTGCGGCAGGCGAACACCGAGTTCACCCGGTCGGTGCTGACGATCAGCGCGTCCGCCCGTCAACTCCTGGCGGCGCACCGTTGGCCGGGGAACGTGCGGGAACTGCAAGGGGTGATCCGGGAGGCAGTCCTCCGGTGCGGCGGGCCGGTGCTCTCGACCGAACACCTGCCGGCGGCGATGAGGTTGGCCGACCCCCACCGCATCGACACCGGGCCGGCGACGACGACCGAACTGGACTTGTCCGGCCTGGATGACAGCTTGCGGGCGTTCGTGCTGGGCCAGTTGGAGGAGGGCGGGGGGAACATCTTGTCGGCGGCGGTGGGGGCGTTCGAGCGGCAGTTGTACTGGATCGTGTGGCTGGCGGTGGGCCAGAATCAGGCGCAGGCGAGCCGGGTGATGGGGGTGTCGCGGAACCACTTCCGGAAGAAGATGGCGGAGTACGAGTTGGTCCACCGTGCCGACAAATTGCACCAGCAAAAATGACGCCGGAGTCGGCGTCGAATTTCAGAATACATGGTATTGTGTTCAGTTGAAGTAGATTTTCCGACTATATCTGAAATTTAGTTGAGCACATGAACTCCTGGTGAGCAGTTCAGTGCATTGCATGAGCATTTTTTCAGATTGGTCATGTCGGAAAATTAATCATTTTCCCAGACTTCGCACGCACGAATTCCCACGTTTTGACGCAATAGTCTCGGTCGAATAGGCCGATTTTTCGGGACGTAGAGTATTCCCCGAGACCTCGGCATTTCTTTCGCTGTCACACTTTTCGTTCACGATTTATGACTTCCCACGCATTCTCTCCATTGGGGAGCCGTGTTCCTGTGGCCTCGATCCCCCACGGTCGAGGGCGTCAACGGATTGACTTCGGCGAAATGAGTTCGCCTGGCCCGATATGTTTGGGGAACTCGGCGAAGACGAAGGGCGTCAACGGATTGACTTCGGCGAAATGAGTTCGCCCCCGCCTTGGGAGTTCGTGCTCCGGGTTCGATCTGGAACGGCTCATTCGTTCCAGACGGGAACTCCTAACATTCTGCGCGGAACCGATCGCGGTCTCCGGGGTTCGGTCTGGAACGGTTCGCACGTTCCAGTGTCATCAACAGTCGTCACTCGCCCACCGGGTGATGCGCGACCTAAAAAGGCACCATGCTCAACTCCCTCACCTTGTGTGTGGCGAACAGCCACGCCGTGCGCGACACCGTTCAAGCCGTCCACGATCAAGTGGACTCAGCCCGCCTCGAGGTGTGCTCCCGGACGGACAAGGCCCTCCTGCGCCTCGGCCGGCCCGACCTCACCCTCCTGCTCCTCCAGCCGAGCGGGGACACGCTCACCGACGCCGAGAGCGTGTTGCTCCGGGTGGCGGCCGAGTTCCCGGTGAGAGTGGCCCTGTTGACCTCCACCTCGCAAGCCGCCATCCGCGCCGCCTGCGGCGGGCTGACAACGTTCACCATGCCGGGCGACGAGTTCCGCCTGCGGCAGTTCGTCGCCGAGGCACACGCCAGTCACTTCCGTGGCGACGACACGAGCGACGAGTCGTCGGCCGACAGCACGACCCCCCTGCTCGGGTCGGAGTGGGCCGAGTTGATCAAACAACTGCGGCGGGTGGCCCGCCAGGACGCCACCGTCCTGCTCACCGGCGAGACCGGCTGCGGGAAGACGATGCTCGCCCGGCGGCTGCACGACGAATCCCCGCGGGCCAACCGCCCGTTCGTGGTGGCCGACTGTGCGGCCATGAGCGAAACACTCGTCGCCAGCGACCTGTTCGGGCACGTCCGCGGGGCGTACACCGGCGCCGACCGGGAACGGACCGGCAAACTGGCGGAGGTCGGCGGCGGCACCCTGGTACTCGAAGAGGTCAACTCCCTGCCGCTGACGCTCCAGGCCAAGCTGCTCCGCGCCGTCGAGGAGCGGACGTTCGAACCGCTCGGCTCGAACGCCGTCCAGCGGTTCGACGGGCGGATCGTCGCGGCCAGCAACGCCGACCTGGGCAAGGCGGTGCAGAAGGGGGACTTCCGCTCCGACCTGTACTACCGGCTGAACGTGATCGAGTTCCGCATCCCGCCGCTCCGCGAGCGGATGGGGGCGATCCTCGCGCTCGCCCAACTCTTCCTTCGCGACAGCCGGGCGGCAGCCATGCAGGGAGTCAACAGCATCACCCCGGCCGCCATGCAGAAACTGCTCCACTACCCGTGGCCGGGCAACGTGCGGGAGTTGCGGAACGCGATCGAGCGGGCGGCGTCCTTCGCCCGTAGCGCCGTCATCGACACGCACGATCTGCCCCCGCTCGTCGGTGGGGCCGACTACTCCGCACGGGTGCCCCTGACCGTCCCGCACGAACCGCCCGCCGCCCACGCCGCCCACGCCGCCCACGCCGCCCACACCGCCCCCCGGTGCGAGAAGGAGCGGATCGTGATGGTCCTCCGCGAACACAAGAACAACAGACTCGCCGCGGCGCGGCATTTGGGGATCAGCCGGAACAGCCTGTACAAGAAGATGCACCGCTTGGGGATCTTCCTGCCGAAGCGGGTCGCCGGCGACGTGACGGCCGTGCAAGCCGGCTCCCGCTGAATCGCCCGCCCGCGGATCCGTGGCACTCCCAACGGCGTCGGGACTCCCCCCCCTCGCCGCTGGACTG
>JANNQE010000346.1:0-3385 GCA_031441625.1 Planctomycetia bacterium | reverse complement strand
GAAGGTGCGGTTCGTCACCGCCGCCGGGCTGGTGACCGAGTTGGAGGAGGCGCACCAGCAGCACCGCCTCGACCGCACGCTCACGGCTCTCGACCGGCTCGACCTGCTGATCGTGGACGAGTTGGGCTACCTGTCGTTCAGTCGCAGTGGGGCGGAGCTGCTGTTCCAGGTGTTCGCCGACCGGTACGAGCGGCGGAGCCTGCTGATCACCAGCCACCTGCCGTTCGGCGAGTGGGGGACGGTGTTCCAGGGGGAACGCATGACGGCGGCGTTGCTCGACCGCCTCACTCACCAGTGCGAGATCCTGGAACTGACCGGCGAGAGCGACCGCTTCCGCGAATCCATGCAGGCGAAACAGGCCCAGGCGGGTAGAACAGCGAAGACGACCAAGGCCAAAAAGTGACCCCACCCACCCATCCCTTCGACTGCGTCATGTCTGTTCATCATTGAGCAGCCGTGAGGTGGCGATGTGCGTCTTGTCCGCGAAGCGTGTCCGGCGAGTCTTGGGTTTCTTCGGTCCTCGCTTGGACTTGGGATACCGGCTCAACTTGGTTCGCGTCGCCAGACTCGCCAGCCACTGCGACATCTGCTCCACCGACCACAGCCCCATCCCGGACCACGTGTCCTCCGGCACGGCGATCGCCAGCCCACGGGAAACGCTCGACACCTCCAACGCCAGGTGGGAATCCGACGCCTGCTCCGTCGCCGTCTCGCCGTGGGCACTCCGCAACGCTCCCTTCACACACGCGTACACGTTGCTGCTCGCCAGCGCCACGCAGAACCCGAACAGGGCCGCCGGCGGATACCCCAACGTGTTCACCTCGCACTTGAGCACCATCGTCAACCGACCGAACAGGGCCTCCACCGTCCAGCGCGTGCGGTACACCGTGGCCACCAACGCGCCCGTCACCTCGGCCGGCAGGTTCGTCACGATCTCGATCATCAGGTCCCCGTCGTCGGTCGGTTCGTCGAGCGTCAACCGCACCCGCCGAACGGCCAACTCGGTCCCCTCATCGCCCGGATTTGCCACCAGATCGTCTGCTCCGTCAATGTCCCGGTCTCCGTCCGGCCCATCGGTTTCCACGCCGATTCCCGCTCCCACGTCAGGGTCACGGCGTGCCGACGGATGACAAAGAAGCCGTTCCGGTTGGCAATCCCGAAGAGAAACCCGGTGGTGCAGAAGTTGCGGTCCGCGACCCACACGTCCCGCGGCGCGACCGTGTCCAGGATCGGCCCCAGCAGGGTTCGCTCCTGGGCGTGAGCGTCCTCACAGCAGACGACCTCCAGAGCCAACCCGAGGGCCGGGTCGAGGACCACCAGGGAGTGCCCCGGGAGTGGGCCCAGCCCTTCTGCCGGAGGATCGGTTCCAATCGCGTTGCGGTGTGGCGGACGAGTTGCTCGCCGGCGTGGCTGCGGACACGGGCCAGACGCCGGTACACGGCCGAGACGGAGACGCCGATGGGGTCGGCGGCCTGGTACGCGGCGTGAAGGCTGGGTCTGACGCGGCAGACGACCGTGGTCATCAGTTCGACGCAGGTGGAGAACAGGAGTTGGCGATCCTGGCGTGGGCCGGTCACGTCGTCGAAGAGGGCGTCGAGGGCGTTGGCGTCGAGGGCATACTCCAGGGTGCTGCGAACCGCCACCGTCATCGGACTCTGGTCCAGGAATCGACCCAACACAGCATCCAGTAACATCCGTGTCCTCCTCCTCGCGGCGCATAACTCCTGTTACCATAACCGATTGGAGTGCCTCAACGTGTGGTCAAAGGGATGCCCCGCCCACCCCACTCACGCGCTTCCCTTCCGGGTGTTGATCGCGCTTCCCGCGCTCAGGTTGATCACCACCGCCTTCCAGAGCGCCGCCACCATGTACGAGGCGATGGAGCGCGCCGTCTACCAACTGTACGGAGTGCCCCGTTGAGACCGGCAACAGACGCCGCAGCGCTTCGAGCAAGGGGCTGACTGCGATGTCGCGGGTCGGGCGGCGGCGGGCACGGGGTTCCTGGGGCAGGGCAGGGGTCCACCCCTCCGCGCGTGCCGTGTGGCGGGTCACCCGTCGGCGAGCAGTTCGGCGCGGAAAGCGTCGGTCAGTTCACGGTTCGGGCGGCCGGGCAGGTAGACCACCTGGAGCCGGTTGGTCGGGCGGATGTTCGCCGCCAGCGGCCGGGTCTTCACCCGCGCCCCGGCGGAGGCGGCCACCGCCCGCGGCAGCAGGCCGACGCCGAACCCGGCCAACACATACCCCAGCAGCACCCGCCACCCGCCCACCTCGATTGCCGGCGTTACCGCCGCCCCCCGCCGGCGGAGCAGTTCGTCCCACCGCCGGCGGACGGCCGCGTCCGCATCCGGCAGCACCAGCGGCCACCGCCCCACCTCGGCCGCATCCACCACGCGGGCGGGGTCGGTGAACTCGTCGGCCCACCGCCCGCGGGCGGCGGCGACGAGCACCAGCTCCCGGTCGGTGAGCGTGTCGATGGCCACCGGCCGTCCGACCCGCTCCCGGACGGTCGCCGGGTTTTCGGAGGTGAGCGCCAGGTGGTAACGCCCGCTCGCCACCCCCTCGATGCGTGCCCGTCCGCGGACCACCGCCACCCGCACGCTCACGTCCGGGTGCCGCCGGCGGAACCGGGCGGCGGCGGCCAGTACCACCCCGCCGGCCGTCTCCTGTCCGCACGCCACCGTCACCCCGCGGCCGGCGTCGGCGGCGGCCGTGACCACGAACCCGGCCCACCGCTCGGCCTGCTCTTCCGCCGCCGGCAGCATCCGCCGCCCCTCGTCGGTGAGCGCGAACCGCCGCCCGGCCTTCGCCAGCCACGGCCGCGGCAGGTGCGGCGGACTCCCGGCCACCAGCGGGCGGAGACGCTTGGACACGCTCGCCGTCGAGACGCCGAGCGCGCGGGCCGCGGCCGTCACCGACCCGTTCAACCGGGCCACCGCCGCGAACGTGCGGCACAACTCCGGGGTGAGTACCCCTCCGGTCGGTTCCATGCCCACCTCCAGTTCGTTGCCTACAGGTTAACGTACTGTTGCCCGATGAGCAACTTGGCGACGGCCGGCTGCACGCGAGCACGGCGGCGGGTATAGTGGCACCGCGAACCCACGGGCGGAGGCGGAACCTATGCGAGTGTCCGAAGCGGGGTTGGCCCTCGTCTGCCGCACCGGGGCGGATGGCGGCACCGAGTACCTCACCCAGTGGAGCGCCCGCTGGGAGCGGCTGTCGCTCGTCGGCGGGCACGTCGAGCCGGGGGAGACATTCCGCGCCTGTTGCGTGCGGGAAGTGGAAGAGGAGTTGGAGATCGCCCCCGGCACAGACTTCCGCGTTGCCCCGGAGCCGGTGGTGCCGTTGTGCAAGTACACGGCGATGTCCGGGTCGGCGAAGGTGGACA
>JANNQE010000345.1:0-11074 GCA_031441625.1 Planctomycetia bacterium | reverse complement strand
GGTGGGGGGGTGGGTGGGGCTTTTCCGCGACCACACCGGGGTCCGGAAGAAGACGCCCACGTTCGGCACTCGCGCCGCCGCGCTGTCCGCCGCGATTGACGCCGAGCAGAAGGGCAAGGCGGTTCAAGAGGGACGAGCCATCCCCGACGCGCCGGGCGGGAAACTCCACCTCGTCCGGCACGTGGACGACTACCTGGACCACTTGGAGAAGACGACGGGCACGGGGGCGAAGCGGCGGAAGGAGGTGAAGCGGATGTTGAACGACCTGCTCGCCCGGCACCGGCTCACCACCCCGGCGGCGGTGAACTGCGACACGCTGGCCAAGAGACTGGAAGACGACCGCCGGGCCGGGCCGGGGGAAGGGGAGCGGGGCCACGGGAAACCATACTCGATCCGGACGCGCAACCTGTGGGTGGTCACGCTGAAGGCGTTCGGGAAGTGGATGAGGACCGCCCGGCGGTTGCAGGTGAACCCGTTCGACGGACTGGTCACGGTCAACGAGGCCCCCCACCGCACGAAGTCCCGGCGTTCGATCACGGCCGAAGACTTCACCAAGTTGGTGGCGACCACCCGCCAGTCGGCCGAGGTGGTGCAGATGCTCGATGGGGTGGACCGGGCGATGCTCTACACGCTCGGCGGCTACACCGGCCTCCGGGCCGGGGCGCTCACCCAACTCACCCCCGAGGCGTTCACCTGGAAGGGCGGCGTCCCGGTCGCCGTGTACTCCACCGCCCGGATGCAAAAGAACAAGGGCGCTCACGGCGTCGGCATTCACCCGCAGATCGCCAGTGCCTTGGGCGAGTGGCTGAAGACCCGCACGCCCGGCCGACGCATCTTCCCCGGCCGGGCGTTCCTGCGCACCGCCCAACTGCTCCGCCACGACATGACTGCCGCCAAGTTGCCGTACAGGGATGCGACCGGGGCGGAGTTCGATTTTCACTCGCTCCGGATTCAGACGGCGTACCTGCTCCTGTCCGGCGGGGTGTCGCTGCCCGAGGTGCAACGGGTGTTGGACCACTCCACCCCGAAACTCACCAGCAACATCTACGCGAAGTTCGGGGGTGAGATGTCGGGCGTGATGGCCAAGATGCTGGTCCTCCCCGGCCTGACCGCCTCGCTTGGGACGCCACTTGGGGCGCGGGGTGGCGATTCTCGACAACCAGAGCAACCAAAAGTGGACGTGCGTTCACCGGCCGGAAACGAAGAGACCCCACGAATCCTGGGGAATTCGTGGGGTCTGGAAGCTCCCCCGGTTGGATTCGAACCAACGACCAGCCGATTAACAGTCGGCTGCTCTACCGCTGAGCTACAGGGGAATGTGCTGTAAGAAATATAGCCGACGCTCGCAGGGGAGCAAGGCGGAGTGTAAGATTCCCGCGGCCGCCTCCTCCCCACCGAAACGCCGTCATGCGCGTCCCACTTTCGCTGTCCGTGCTGCTCGTCGCCGCCGTCGCGTTCGCTCAAGACAAGCCCGCCGTCGCCCCCGACTCCGCCGGGTACACCAAGACCGTCGCCCCGTTCTTCGAGGCGTACTGCGTCGCATGCCACAAGGGCGACAAGCCGAAGGGCGAGTTCACAGTCGATGCGAAGGGGTTGCCGAACGAGTTCCTCGACCCGGCCGCGAAGGGCAAGTGGAACGAAGTCGTCAACGTGCTGAACGCGCACGAGATGCCGCCGAAAAAGGGACGGCAACCGACGGCGAAGGAGGTGGCGGCGGTCGTCGATTGGATCACCGAGCAGGCGGTGCGGGCGGAACTGTCGCGGCGGGGGTCGGCCGTGGTGCTGCGGCGGCTGAACCGGGCCGAGTACAAGAACACCGTCCGCGACCTGCTGGGCATCGACTTCGACGTGAGCGGTTTCCCCCAAGACCCGCCGGCCGGCGGGTTCGACAACAACGGCGGGGCGCTCACCCTCAGCCCGTTGCACGTCGAGACGTACCTGAGTGCGGCGAAGCAGATTCTGGATCGGGCGCTGGTGGAGGGCGAGCAACCCAAAGCGGTGAAGTGGCGGTTCGACCCGAAGGTCGGGCCGGCGGACCGCACGCGGTTGAAGCTGGACGACAAGAATAACCCGATCGTGAACGGCAGCAACAATCAGCAGGACGGCGATTGGGTGGTGATCCACCACGACAGTTGGGACAAGGGCGTGGGTGCCCGCGACTTCCGAGTGCCGGTGGCGGGCGAGTACGTCATCCGGGTGCGGGCGGCCGGTCGGGTGCCAGACCGGGACGCGGTAGTGAAGTCGGCCGAGGCGATCCTGGCCAACCGCCGCGACGACCAGACGGAGAAGAAGCCGAAGGGGAAGAAGTACCACGACGAGCAGTACGATCGGGACGTGGCCCACTTCAAGACGGATCGCATGTATGGGTACGGGTCGGCGCGGTTGAAGCTGACACTGCAACTCGGCCCGCAGCCCCGCACGGTGGCCGAGTTCGACGTGAACGACCCCCCGGACAACCCGGCTGTGTACGCGTTCACCGCCCGGTTCACCACCGAGTCTGCCGGCGTCGGGTTCGACTACGCCTACACCATCCCGAAGGTGTTGGGAAACTTCTGGATGCAGTCCGGTGACAAGTTCGCCCGCCCGGAAGCGATGATCGAATGGTTCGCGATCGAAGGACCGGTATTCGATGCGTGGCCGCCGAAGTCGCACATAAGCATTTTGCACGACAGCCCGACCCGCAAGAGTGACGAGCGCAAGTACGCGGCCGAGGTGCTGGCGAAATTCGTGCGGAAGGCGTACCGCCGGCCGGTGGGCGACGACGAGGTGAACTCGAAACTCGAGCACTACGACGCGGCGAAGAAGGACGGTGCCACTTTCGTCGAGGCGATCAAGCGGCCGCTGACGGCGGTGCTGGTGTCGCCGCACTTCTTGTATCTGGCCGAACCGAGCCGCGACGGGGGCCAGTTGACCGATCACGAACTCGCCACCCGGCTCAGCTACTTCGTGTGGAGCAGCACGCCGGACGACGAGCTGATGAAGTTGGCCGACGCGGGCAAGCTGGCCGACAAGAAGGAGCGGCAGAAGCAACTCGAACGGATGCTGAAGGACAAGAAGGCCGAGGCGTTCGTGAGTAACTTCGCCGGGCAATGGCTGGGGTTGCGGGAGGTGGGAAACAACCCGCCGGCGGCGGACCTGTACCCGCAGTATGATCGCCACCTGGAGACGAGTATCGTGCTGGAGAGCGAGGCGTTCTTCCGCGAGGTGCTGATGAACGACCTGCCGGCGACCACGCTGGTGAAGTCCGACTTCGTCGTCATCAACGAGCGGCTGGCCCGCTTCTACGGCATCGACGGGGTGAAGGGGGACGACTTCCGCAAGGTGAAAGTGCCGGACGGCGTCCACCGCGGGGGCATCCCGACGCAGGCGAGCGTGCTCACGATCACGTCGAACGGCACCCGCACGTCGCCGGTCAAGCGGGGCACTTGGATTCTGAAAACGCTGCTCGGCATCGACCCCGGGTTGCCGGTGGCGAACGCCGGCGAGATCGCCCCGAAGGTGCCGGGCGTCGACAAGGCGACGGTGCGGAAGCGGCTGGAAATTCATCGCACGCTCGACCAGTGCGCCCGCTGCCACAACAAAATCGACCCGCTCGGGTTCGCCCTGGAAAACTTCAACGCGGCCGGCGAGTGGCGCGAACAAGAAGGCTTCGGTTACAAGGGGCGGATCGAGAAGAACGACCCGAAGATCGACGCCAGCTCGGAGATGATCGACGGCACCAAGATCGTCGGCGTGGAAGGCCTGCAAGACGCGATCTTGAAGAACGAAGACCTGTTCCTGAACTGTCTGGCGGGCAAGGTGCTGACCTATGCCCTCGGCCGCGAGCTGGGGTTGGCGGATCAGCCGACGGTGAAGGCGGCGGTGGCTCACTTGAAGGCGAACGGCAAGACTCTCCGGTCGCTGATACAATTCGTGGCCGCGTGCGAGCCGTTCGAGACGAAGTAACCGGAGGGATGCGATGCCGCTGCTCGACCACTTTCGACTGCCCGTGCGTGCCCGTGCTGCGTGGCCGTCGGTGAGCGGCAGTTGGGTCCATCTTGTGATGGCTCAACTGAACGCCACCCTTCCGCCACAGTACGCCGCACAAGGTCGTTCTCACCTCGGGGCCGAGGCAGAGGCGGACATTTCGGAGTTCGTTGCGCCGGGCAAGTGGCCTCCGCCTGACGCTGAGGGAGGGGTGGCAGTTGCCCCCCCGTTGGGACGTGTGGAAACGATCGTTCTGGACGAGTTCGAGGTGGAGGTGTTGGATACGGTCGATGACATGCGGCTGGTGGGGGTGATCGAGTTCGTCAGCCCGCGGAACAAAGACCGTCCGCGGGCGCGACGCCGGCTGGTGAGTAAGTGCCTTTCCTACCTCGATCTCGGAGTCGGTCTGATCCTGGTGGACGTGGTGACATCGCGGACGGGGAACGTGCACAACGAACTGCTGGCCGAACTCGGTGAATCGACCGAGTTATTACTCTCCCAAGGCCAGCCGTATCTCGCAGGTTATCGTCCGTCGAAGGACGGTGATCGCTGGGGGATCGATGTGTGGCCTTACTCGGTACCAATCGGCACACCCATGCCCGCCGTGCCACTCGCGATCAAAGACGGCCCTCTCGTTCCGGTCGATTTCGAAACCACCTACATGCAAGCGTTATCCGTCCACAGGCTGTAACCTCTAACCCCAACACCCATGCCGCACCGCATCACCCGCCGTACCGTCCTCCGCGCCGCCGGGGCCGCCGTCGCCCTGCCGTTCCTGGACGCCATGCTGCCCCGGCTGCAGTCCGCGCCGTCCACCTTCAAGCCGTGGGCGAAGTCGGCCGTCGAGGCCGCCCCGCGAATGATCTGCTGCTACGTGCCGAACGGGGTGAACATCGCCGAGTGGGTGCCGAAGGACGACGGCGACAAGTACACCCTCTCACCCACGCTCGAAGCGCTGAAGGAGTACCGCAACGACTTCACCGTGCTCAGTGGTCTCGGCCACCCGGCCAGCACCGGCGGGCACAGCGGGGCCGACACGTGGCTGACCGCCGCCAACCTGAAGGCGAAGCCGGGGGCCGATTACACGAACACGATGAGCGCCGACCAACTGGCCGCCGACCTGCACGGCAAGAAGACGCGGTTCCCGTCGCTGCAACTGGGCGACATGAGCGGCACCGGCGGGGCGGGGCACAGTCACACCCTGTCGTTCGATGTGAACGGCACACCGCTGCCGAGTGAGAACTCCCCGCGGCGGCTGTTCGACCGGCTGTTCGTGCCCGACACCGCCGGTGACAAACAGGCCGCGCTGAAGCGGTACGCCGAGCGGCGGAGCATCTTGGACGACCTCGCCGGCGAGTCCGCTTCGCTCAACAAGAAGCTCGGGGCGAAGGACCAGCAGAAACTCGACGAGTACTTGAGCAGCGTGCGGCAAACCGAGAAGCAAGTTGAGCGGATGCAGAGCTGGATCGACGTGCCCAAGCCGGAGGTGAAGGACACAGGCCTGCAACTGGCCAGCAAGCCGATGGACGGGCACGACCGCCCCATGTGGCTCGACGTGATGCTCGAACTCAGCTACCTGGCGTTCGTGACGGACCTGACGCGGGTCATCACGTTCGAGTGGAGCCGCGAGGCGGGCGGGTACGGCGGCGGCGGGGAGAATCACCACGAACTGAGTCACCACGGCGGCGATGCCGGGATGCTCAGGAAACTCGGCGAGATCGACCGCTTCCACCTGTCGCGTCTCGGCAGGTTTATCGGCATGATGAAATCGACTGCCGAGGGCGACGGCACCGTCCTCGACCGCACGGTCGTCGTCTTCGGGTCGGGGATGAACAGCGGCACCGGCGGCGACCACTCGCCGAAGAACCTGCCGCTGCTCGTGGCCGGCGGGCACAAGCTCGGGCTGAAGCTCGGCCGGCACCTGAAGCACGACCCGGCCAAGCACCCCCCGATGGCCAACGTGCTGCTGTCCGTCGTGCAGAAGCTGGGCGTCGAGTCGGCCAAATTCGCCGACGCGACCGGCCCCCTCACCGGGCTGGTGTGAGCCGCCTCAGTCCCGATCCCGCGGGCGGTCGCCGTCGTCGCGGTCCCGCCGCCGGTCGTAGTCGCGGTCGTAGTCGCGGTCGTAATCGCGGTCGCCGTCGCCGTCGCGAGACCGCCGGCCGCGGCCGTCATCGTCGTCGTAGCCGTCGTTGTACTGGGACCGCCGACTCGAACTGTTCAGCTCGCGGGTGAACCCGGCGATCTTCACCCAGTACACGATCCACAGGATGAGTTGAACCAGGCCGAGGACCATTACGAGCACACTCACACCCGTCATCAGGCCCGGCTCGCCCGGTTCGTCAACCTCCCTGCCCGCCAGACTCCCGACGACGTTGATGCCGTTGGCGACGAGACCCAGAATGATGTAGCTGAGGCCGAGCGTCTTGCCGAACGACTGGTCGTCGCTCCGCAGGCCGCGGTCGCGGTACTCGGCCTGGAGCGAGTTGCCCACCTGGATGACGTTCACGAACTGCCACACGAGGTTCAGGAGTGGCACGAAGTTCAGCCACACCAGCCCTGGGGCCATCGCCTGGTTTCGCGGGGAGCACGCCTGGATCGCTTTCATCAGGGTGATGTGGAAGAAGATCATGATGATCAGGAGGCCGATCAGGAACACGGCGACACAGCCGAGGATGGCGAGGGCGGCATCAGCGTTGGCGGCGAACACCATGGGCGCACCAGTGGGAATGCGGGGCGAGTGGGCGGCAGACGGACAGTCTTCATAGAGACCGACCGTGCCGCACGCCACCAAACCCGCCTCATTCGCCGCAAAGAAGCGGCGGGGAGTTCTTCCGCCGGCGGCGGCGGTCTGGTACGGTAATCACTCCATTCGCACCCTCCGGAGGTCGCCCGTGTCTCACCGTTCGCTCGCGGTCTTCGCCGTCTTCGCCCTCGCCCTGCCGGTTGTGGCGGACGACGGCCTTCCTGCTCCCGTCGTGGATGCGGTGAAAAAGGCCGCCGTGTTCATCAAGGTGGACGGCGAGGGGTGGGGCGCGTCCGGGTCGGGCTTCGTCGTCGCCGGCGACGACAAGGCGCTGTTCGTCGCCACCAACCAGCACGTCATCGACACCAGCGGCAAGCCCGGCAAGCCGGCCGTCATCACCGTCGTGTTCGACAGCGGCACCAAGACGGAACGCTCCTTCACGGCCACCGTCACTGCATCGGATGCCGAGCGAGACTTGGCCGTCCTCCGCCTCGCCGGGGTGAAGTCGCCGCCCGCCGCGATCACCTTGAGCGACACCGCCAAACTGACCGAGACGATGTCCGTCTACTCGTTCGGCTTCCCGTTCGGCAAAGCGCTGGCCCAGGACAAGGGGTCGCCGGCCGTCACCGTCGGGAAGGCGTCCGTGTCCAGCCTCCGCAACGGGCCGGACGGCGAACTGGCGACCATTCAGATCGACGGCAACCTGAACCCCGGCAACAGCGGCGGGCCGGTGGTGGACGCGAAGGGCAAGCTGGTGGGCGTGGCGGTGGCCACCCTCCGCGAGGGGCAGGGCATCGGGTTCATCGTACCTGCCCAGGAACTCGGGCAGATGATGCAGGGCCGCGTGGGCCGCGTGCGGCTGGTGCCGCAGAAGGGCACCGACGGCAAGCCCACCTTCCGCGTGGAGGCCGTCGTCCTCGACCCGCTGGAGAACGTGCGGCTGGCGGCGGTCAAGTACGTGGTGGTGAAGCCCCAAGACCGGCGGCCGAACCTGGCCACCTTCGCCCGCTCGACCGGCGCGAAGACGGCCGACATGAAGATCGTCAACGGCATCGCGTCGGCCGACATCCAGGTGCCCACCACCGACGTCGAACTGGTGCTGATGGTGGGGCTGGAAACCGTCACCAAGAAGACGATCACCTCGAAACCGCGGGCGATCCCGTTGGGCGTGGCGGCGGTGGTCGGCGGTCCACCGCCGAGCGGGTGGAAGGAGTACGCGCCGCTCGACCGCTCGTTCGTGGCGTGGGTGCCGGAGAAGGCGTCCAAGCAGTCGGACGAGAGCCGCACGCGGGCGGTGAACGGGAAGCTGCTGACGGTCACTTCGGTGGCCGGCGAGACGACCGGCGGGCTGAACTACGAGGCCCAGTCGGTGCTCCTCAAGGGGGTGTTCGGCCGCTCGCCCAAGCGGGAAGTCGCCGAGGTGTTCCGCGACCTGATCGCCGACGACATCAAAGGGAAGGTGACGGACACGCAGGACGTGGACGCGGGCACCCTGCCGGGCATCGAGTCGGTCATCGTGGCCGGCCGCACGACCGTCCGCGTGCGGGTGTTCGCCGCGGCCACGGGCGTGTTCATCGCCACGGCCAGCGGCCCGGCCGACCTCGCGGCCGGCAAGGAGGCGACCACCTTCCTCGCCGCCTTCCGCCCGTCCGAAGCGGGTTCGCCCGGCATCGGCGGCGGGTTCCCCACGCCCGGCGGTGGACTCGTCTCGCCCGGCGGCGGTGGTCCCGGCGTGGTCGCCACCTTCCCGAAAGGAAAGGAGCCGACCATCCTCGGCGGAGCCTTCGACCCGACGTTCGCCGACGTGGCCCCCGACGGCGGGCTGCTCGTCGGCCTGGAAGTGGGCCTCGCACCGGGGTTCGGCCGCACCATGACCCGCGCCGTCCGCCCCATCTACCGGGTGAAAGACAATACCCTGTACGGCGACCAGCAGGGGACGCAACTGGACGACGTGGTGACACTCAAGGCGAAGGACGGGTACGCCGTCGGCGCGGTGTCGGTCATGCACGGGCTGGGGTTCGACGGCATTTCGGTCACGTTCATGAAGGTGGCGGACGGCGGCAGGCTCGACGCGAAGGACAGCTACGAGAGCAAGTACGTGGGCAGCGACGAGAAGAAGCAACTCACCAAGATCGGCGGCGACGGCACCCCGGTGGTGGGCATCGTGGGCAAGTCGAACGACAAAGACCTGACCGGCTTCGGCCTGCTCATGAAAGGCCAGGAGCCGAAGAAGAAGTGACGCGGGGTCAGTTTCCAACTTGCCGTCTGTCGCGGTTACAATTCCAACTTGCCCCACTGCCCCTCGCGTCCGGCCGGTTCACCTGGAAGCGATCGCCCGGCTCGGGTATCAGTAGTGTGAGATGCCTGCACCCGGAGACCGGCTCATGACCCCGCCGTTGCCGCCCAATGCTTCGCCCGTCCTCCGCCCCGGCCGCTCGGCAGTCCGTCTGCTCGGCGTGCTGGCCGTCCTGGTGGCCGTCGCCGCCGCCGTCGGCTTCTGGGTGTCCACCACTCAGCAGAAGCCGGCCCCGACGACCGACCCGACCGGCGGCAGCAAATCGACCGCCCCGAGCGGCAGCGACAGCGTGAGGGTGGGCGGGGTGAAGCTGTTCGACACGTGGCCGAAGGAGAAGCCCGACCTGGTGATCGTGGTGAGCGGGCAGATGTTCGGCTACCTGTCGCCGTGCGGGTGCAGCCGCCCGCAACTCGGCGGCTTGGAGCGGCGGTACAACCTGATTCAGGAGTTGAAGGGGAAGGGGTGGGAGGTGATCGGCGTGGACGTGGGCGAGATCGCCCCGGCCGGCAACAAGGGGCTGCCCACCCAGAACTGGAAGAAGTACGGGTACGCCATGCGGGCGCTGAAGGAGATGGGGTACGTGGCCGTCGGGTTGGGCAAGACCGAGTTCCAGAACGACGTGATGGACCTGCTCGGCCAGTTCACCGTCAACAACCCGAACGAGCGGCCGATCATCCTGTCCGGGAACATCGCCGGCGGGGTCGAGCGGGACAAGGACAACAAGCCGGTCAAGGCCGTCGCCCGCGAGGACCACTTCAAGGTGAAGGACGCCCGCCCGCTGGTCGAGGACGTGGAGGTGTACAAGGGCAAGGCGGTGAGCGTCGGGGTGATGGCCATGACCGCCCCGTCGGTGGCCGGCGGGCTGGTGGGCGTGGACGCCAAGTTCGACTTCGAGAAGGTGCCCGTCCGCCTGCCCGAGTCGCTCAAGAAGGTGAACGCCGCCAAGGCCGAAGTGAAGGTGCTGCTCTACCAGGGGAGCGAGATCGAGGCCATGCAGGTGGCCAAAGACTTCCCCGAGGTCGGGCTGATCGTCCGGGCGAGTGACGACGCGGAGGGCTTGCCGCCGATGAAGGCCACCGCACTCCCGAACGAGGCGAACCCGACCACGCACATCGTGCAGGTGGGGCACAAGGGGCAGCACGTCGGGGTGGTCGGCGTGTTCAAAACGGACAAGGGTGTCAAGCTGATGTACCAACTGGTGCCGCTCGGCGAGGAGTACCTGACGCCCGAGAAGGTGGAGCCGAAGGACCACACCGTGCTGGACATGCTGGAGAAGTACACGGCCGAGGTGCAGAAGGACGACCTGCTGAAGGCGTCGGTCGCCAACCGCAAGGATCACCCGGCTCAGGCGAAGGTGAAAGGGCTGACCTACGTCGGGGTCGAGGCGTGCGCCAAGTGCCACCCGGCCGAGGTGAAGAAGTGGGGTGAGACCAAGCACTCGCACGCTTACGAGGCGCTGGAGAAGCTGGCCAAGCGGCCGGGCCTTCGGCAGTACGACCCCGACTGCGTCGGCTGCCACACCACCGGCTTCAACTACACCGCCGGGTTCGAGAGCGGGAAGGCGACCCCGAAGCTGCTCGGCAACCAGTGCGAGAACTGCCACGGCCCTGGCAGCGGGCACGCTGCCAAGCCGAACAACAAGCCACTGCTCGAACTGCTCGCCCCGTGGAAGTCGGACAAGGACGACAAGATCGACAAGGCGTTGCTCGACAAGATGTCGGCACTCTCCGAGGCGGAGCGCGGCAAGGTGCCGGTTCCCGCCGCCCAGCGGCGGCTGGTCAACCAGATCCAGGGCATGTGCATGCAGTGCCACGACCTGGACAACGACCCGAAGTTCGACATCTGGACGTACCTGCCGAAGATCTACCACAGCGGGCTGAAGACCCAGGACCTGCCGGATAGCGGCGCGCCCGGTAAGGGCAGCGCCAAAGCGACGGTCACGGTGGCCATCTTCGGGGACTTCGAGTGCCCGTACTGCAAGCGCGCCAAGCCCGAGTTGGAGAAGCTGATCGCCGCGTACCCGGACAAGGTGCGGATCGTCTTCCGGCACCTGCCGCTGCCCATCC
>JANNQE010000344.1:0-7206 GCA_031441625.1 Planctomycetia bacterium | reverse complement strand
AAACCCCGGTTTATTTGTACCCGGAAACGCTGTCCCGGGGTGGGGGCCCCCTCCCCGGTTAACTGCTTTCCCGGTTCCACATTACCCCACCACCCGCCGGTCGCCGTCGTAGCAAATCGCCTTGTGCCGGGCGGTCACCACTTCCCAATCCAGGCGGTGCGGCGGCTCCAGGAACTCGCGGTACGCCACCGCCATCTGCCGGGCCGCCTCGTCGAACGCCACCTGACCGAACCCGGTGCCCATCGCTGGCATCGCCACCGTTTCAATTGCCCTTTCCGCCGTCCGGTTAAAGTGGAACACTGCCACCAGTGCGGCGAACGTGGCCGCGTACACCTTCTCCGTGCCGTCAATGGAGCAGGGCATCCGCATCGTGGGAGCATGGCACAAGTGCGGAATCCGCTCGTCACCCGTGGGAATGATGAAGGCCGTGCCGACGGGCTGTTCGCCGAAGTAGTCCGACAGGATGCGGAGTTGCACCGCCTTCATGATCGGTTCGCCGAACCGCTCGACCACCACCGCGTCGATGCCGGCGGTCATCAGCCCGTAGGAGTTGCCGGCGGTGACGAAGCAGTCGTGCGGCGGAAGGTCTTCAAACTTGGCCTGAAAGACGCGAACGCGGGGGAGGCCGTCGAACCGGCGGCGGAAGGCGTCGCACGCCTCGGCGTCCGGGTGAACCAGCCAGAGGGATGGGGACATGAGGGGATCGTATCCGGCTCGCCGGTGTCGCACCAGTCGTTTCCTGCCTGCGTGTCTCGGCCTCTCGGGTGAGTCGCCTGAGTTGCACTCACCCAGGCGGTTCACGCCGCCGCTTCACCAAGTCTGCCAGAGCCTCCCGCACCCCCTCGGACTGCCACCCGAAGCCCGCGGCCTTCAGCTTCTCGGGCATCGCCTTTTGCCCGCCGGCGACCACCTCGGCCACCCCTCCGAACAGCACCTTCAGCGCGAACACGGGCACCGAGAACAGGTTCGGCCGCTTCAGCGCCTTCGCTAACTCGCGGCTGAACTCCGCGTTCGTCACCGGGTTCGGCCCGCAGGCGTTGACCGGCCCGCTCAGCGTCGGCGTGTCGAGCATGAACAGCAGCATTGCCGTCATGTCCGCGTGATGCACCCACGGCAGCCACTGCTTGCCGCTGCCGATCTTCCCGCCGACGAACAGCTTGAACGGCATGGCCATCTGCGGCAGCGCTCCACCTTCCGGGTCCAGTACGATGCCGATCCGCGGGTGAACGACCCGCACACCGGCAGCACGTGCGGGGTCGGCGGCGGCTTCCCACGCCGCGCACATGTCGCCCAACACGTCGTTTGATGGTGGCGAGGATTCGGTGATGACCGCATCGCCGGTGTTCGCCCCGTAGATGCCCACCGCCGACCCGCTCACGAACACGCGCGGCCCGCCCTTCGCCAGCGTCTCGGCGATCAGCCTCGTGCTGTCCACGCGGCTCGACCGCACCCGCGCCAAATACTCGGCGCTCCACCGCTTCCCGGCGATCGGCTCGCCGGCCAGGTGAACGACCGCGTCGCACTCCGACAGGTTGGTTAACCACTCGCCCCGCACGGACGGGTCGCCGACGACGGGGGTGAACCCGGCCCGCGGCTCGGCCGGCTTCCGCGACAGTGACACCACGCTGTCACCACGGGCGAGCAGGGCGGAGATGAGGCGGCGGCCGATGAGGCCGGTGCCGCCGGTGACGAACACTTTCATGGGAATCCGGTCGGTTTGGCGCGAGTGTGACGGTTGTAGCGACGGCATGGAGGACTGTCGGAATCGAAACGCCGGCCGGTGGCCGGCACGTTTCCGCCACACAGGTAGATTGATGAGTAGTCACACCGCCTGCGGTGCGACCCCCAACGCCGCCCGGTGTGTTCCCCGCACTCCGGGCGGTGTCGTTTTGTAGCACTGGCGAGCGGCGGCCGTGAGGCCGCTGTTCATGACCCAGAAGTTCGCCGAAACAGCCCGCTCACGCGGGCCGCTCGCCCGAACGTCACCACCGCAGCCAGCTCGGCGCTTCGCCCATCGGCGGCAGCTTCACCACTGTGGCGGCCGACACGTTCGGGTGCCCGCGCACCGCACCCACCGCTTCGTCCGGCGGCACGCTGTCCAGGTTGAGGACGCCGATGGCATCCCCGCCGGGGGCCATGCCCGCCCGCCCCACGGTCATGGCCGCGATGTTCACGTTGTGGTTGCCGAAGATGTTCCCCACGAACCCGATCAGCCCCGGCACGTCGCGGTGGGTGAACACGAACAGCGTGCCGTCGAGGTAGCTTTCCAGGCGGTATGGCCCGAGTTGAACGAGCCGCGGGTACTGCTCGCCGAACAGCGTGGCGGCGGCGGTGTAAGTCCGCTTGTCGGTCTCCACGTCCACCGACACGAGCGACGAGAAGTCGCCCTTCTTGGTGCTGCTGCTCTCGACGATCTCGATGCCGCGCTCGCGGGCCACCACCTCGGCGTTCACCAGGTTCACCCCCTGGGCGAGTCGGCTTTCGAGCAGCCCGATGGTGAACGCGG
Organism: Planctomycetia bacterium; assembly: GCA_031441625.1. Taxonomy (GTDB): domain Bacteria; phylum Planctomycetota; class Planctomycetia; order Gemmatales; family Gemmataceae; genus JALHQU01. The sequence goes on along the minus strand of JANNQE010000344.1, from coordinate 4,700 downwards.
CGGTCAGCAGTTTCGTCTTCTTCGACGCCAGGTCGCCCTTGTACGTGAGCACTGCGCGGCGGATTTGCCCGGTCGCCATCTGTGCCTGAAGCTGACCGAGCCGGTGGGCCAATTCGACGTACTGCCGTAGCCCTTCCAGTTCGGTTCGGTCGAGTGCCGCCATGTTGACGGCGTTCGCCACGATGCCCCGCAACAGGAAGTCGGTCAGCAGCTGCGCCGCTTCGACGGCGACGTTCTCCTGGGCTTCGAGCGTACTCGCTCCGAGGTGCGGGGTGAGCACGATGTTCGGGGCGGTCAGCAGCGGGTTGTCGGGCGGCGGCGGTTCGGCGGTGAACACGTCGATGCCCGCCCCCGCGATGATGCCCGCCGCGAGCGCGTCGGCCAGTGCCTGCTCGTCGTAGATGCCGCCGCGAGACACGTTCAGCACGCGGGCCGTCCGCTTCATCTTCGCCAGTTGCTCGGCCCCGATCAGCCCCTTCGTCTCGCCCGTCATCGGCACGTGGACGGTCAGGAAGTCCACCTTCGGCAACATCTCCTCCACGCTACCCACGGCGGTAAACCCCAACTCCGTCACCTTCGCGGGGGTGACGAACGGGTCGAACGCCACCACCGTCATTCCCAACCCGATGGCCCGCTGGGCCACCTCGCGGCCGATCCGCCCGAGGCCGACCACGCCGAGCGTCTTGCCGGTCAGCTGCGTTCCCATGTACTTGTTGCGGTCCCACTTGCCCATCCGCATACTCGCGTCCGCGGCGGCCACGTGCCGGCTGAGGGCGAACATCAGGGCGATTGTGTGTTCGGCCGCCGAGATGGTGTTCCCGCCCGGCGTGTTCATCACCACGATGCCCTTGCGGGTGGCGGCTTCCACGTCGATCGTGTCCACCCCGGCACCGGCGCGGGCGATGGCCTTCAGCTTGCCCGGATCGGTCAACAGGTCGGCGGTGATCTTGGTGGCACTCCGCACAATCATTGCGTCGGCATTGCGAATGGCATCCCGGAGGGCGTCGTCTTTCAGGCCGGGGCGGTTGTCCACTTCGATGCCGGCGGCGGTCAGGGCGTCGATGCCGGCGGCTTCCAGTTTGTCGGCGATAAACACGCGAGGCATGTCAGTCCTTGAACGAAGTCAACGGGCGGCGCAGGAGAGCGTGAAGGGGCATTTTACGGAACTGTGGCGCGTCGGTTCGGAGACCTCACCCCCGCCTCGGTATACCAAACGCAAAGGAAACACCCATGTCCGCCATGATCGACGTCGCCACCGCCCGCGAGATCGTGCTGCGTCACGCCAAGCCGCTCGCACCACGGGCCGAGTGGTTATCGCCGGCCGTGTTGGGCGAAACACTTGCCGAAGACGTGACCGCCGACATCGACTCCCCGCCGTTCGACAAGTCGATGATGGACGGGTACGCCGTCCGTGCTGCCGATTGCGGATCGCCGTTGCGTGTGGTGGGCGAGGTGCAAGCCGGAGGGGTGTCGGGGGTGGATGTGAAGGCGGGTGAGGCGGTTCGCATCTTCACCGGTGCTCCGATCCCGCCCGGTGCCGGAGCGGTGGTGAAACAAGAGGAGACGACAGTTGAAGGCGATTACGTTCGCGCTCTGAAGCCGGTGAAACCTGGTGCGAACATCTTCCGCCGCGGGAGCGAGATGCGGACGGGTGAGGTGGTGGTGCCGGCGGGGACGGTGCTCACGCCGGTGGCGTTGGGATTGCTCGCGGCAGCCGGGCGGGTCATGGCGGAGTTGAATCGTCATCCCGTCCCCGGCGTCGGCATTTTGACCACTGGGAATGAACTGGTCCATGCGTGCGATAGACCGAAGGGCGGGCAGATTCGCAACACCAACGAGCCGATGCTCGAAGCGATGGCTCATCGGGCCGGTGGAATGCCTTACTCGTTCGGCATCTACCCCGACGATGAGCATTTGAAGCAGGGGATCATTGACGGGCTTCACCAAGACATCTTGGTGCTGTCCGGCGGTGTCTCCGTCGGCAAATACGACCTCGTGCCGGACGTGCTCAAATCGCTCGGCGTCGAAATCCACTTCCACACGGTTCGCATGAAGCCAGGCAAGCCGCTGCTGTTCGGCACGCTCGGCGAGAAGCTCATTTTCGGGCTGCCCGGCAACCCCGTGAGTGCGGCCGTCGGGTTCGAGTTGTTCGTTCGGCCGGCCATTGACATCATGTGCGGGCGAACCGACCCCGGCCCGAAGGAGCTGCGTTTACCATTGAATGAGCTGCTCACCGCGAGGCACGACCGCCCGACGTACCACCCGGCTGTCATCGGCCCCGATTCCGTCCGCCCGCTGCCGTGGCAAGGCTCCGCCGACCTGCGGGCACTGCTGCCGGCCAACGGGTACATTGTGCTGCCACCGGGTGAAGTGAACCTGTCCCCCGGCGACGTGGTGCAGGTCGTTGATACCCGCTGAACCTTCGTGCGGAATAAATCCCCTCCGGCCGAATCGTATCGTTATCGAGTTCGCCGACAGCAACGCTATTCCCGCAGGAAGCCAACATGCTCGGGTTCGTCGCGCGGATCGTCTTTTGGGTACTGACCGTGCTACTGGCCGGCGGAGCGCTCGTGTGCGGGTTGACGCCGGCCGTCTTGGCCATGAGGGAAACACCCGATGCGGTCTCACCCGAAACGCTGGCACTCCTGTCGTCGGCGGTCGCGCCTTCGGTGATCGCCTTCGCCCTCGCGTTGGCCCTCGCCGCCGACGGGTTCGGCGTGAAGGCACGAGTCTACTTCCCGTCCATTCTCTCGGCGGTCCTGTGCTGGACGGCCTACTTCCCCCTCAACTGGTGGGGCGTGGCGTTCGTGGCGATGGCCCCGTTCCTCACGCTGGTGCGGGCGGAGGGCATCGGCCGCTGGCGGCGGTACACGGCCGCGTGGCTGGGCGGGCTGACGTTCGGCACGCTGGCGATCAACTGGCTGCGGCATGCCGACCCGATGATGGCACTGTTCGCCTGGCCCGGCATGGCCCTGTTCCTGTCCCTCTTCTGGCCCCTCGGCCTGTTCCTGCTCCGCCGGCTCGACCGCTTCGGCAAGCCGCCGCTCGCGCTCACTTTCCCCCTCGTGTGGGTGGCGCTCGAGTACGCGAAGGCCCACTTCCCGACCGGCTACCCGTTCATGAAGTGGCTGGGCCTGTACTACCCGAGCGGGTTCCCGTGGTACTTCCTCGGGCACACCCAGCACGCCAACCTGCCGCTGCTGCAAGCGGCCGACCTGGGCGGGGTGTACCTGATTAGCGGCACCGTGGGGGCGGTGAACGGCGCGGCCCACGACCTGCTCGTGCGGGTCCGCCCGTTCCGCTGGTTCGTCAACCTGCCCCGCGGGTGGCGGCCGCCCATCTTCCGCGCCGAGTTGATGTCCGCCGCCGGTGCGCTCCTGCTCGTCGGCGGGCTGATCGTGTACGGGTCGATTCGGCTGGTTCATGAGCCGTTCACTCCCGGTCCGACCGTCGCCGTGCTTCAGGACAACATCGCGCACAAGCGGCTGATGGTGGACGGCCCGCTCGTGTTCAGCCGGTACGACCGCATGACGCGGCAGGTGGTGAAGGGCAACCCGACGCCCGACCTGGTGGTGTGGCCGGAGGCGTGCTACCTGTTCCGCGACATCACGTTCGTGGCCGACAAGCCGGACGGACGGGAGGCGATGATCCGCGGGCTGAAGGACGACTGGCCGCACCACTACTCGCTCATGGTGCAAGAGACCTCCGAGAAGCGACCGCTCTTCCCGCCGGGGTATCTGGATCAGGCGAGTGCCGACGACGCCGAACACCGCCGCGAGGAGATAATGAATCTGCCGCCGAAGGAGCGGCCGAACTACGACGCGAGCGGGTACTGGGATCTCATCCGCTCTGGGCGGAAGGACCACGCCCGCACCCGCTGGCAGCGCGACCCGGCCAACCCGCAAACCAGCGTGCTACTCGGCGGCGAGGCCATCGACTGGGACGGCACGACCGAGAAGCGGTACAACTCGGCCCGGCTGATTCTGCCCGACGGCTCGCCCGGCCCGCGGTACGACAAGACGCACCTGGTGCCGTTCGGCGAGTACATCCCGTTCCGCGAGCAGATGCCGTTCCTCACGTCGCTCTCGCCCGCCCTGAGCGCGCCGCGGTGTGAGCCGGGGCAGACTTTCACCCGCTTCCCCCTCCGCTCGGCCCGCGAGGACGCTGAGAAACAGGGGAAGGGCAAGCAGTACACGTTCGGCGTGCTCATCTGCTACGAGGACACCGACGCGACCATCGCCCGCCGGTTCAACCCGTGGTCGGGCGAGCCGAACCCGGCCGACTTCCTGGTGAACCAGAGCCTGGACAGTTGGTTCGGCACTTCGGAGGAACTCGACCAACACCTGGCGCTCAGCCGCTTCCGCGCAGTTGAAACCCGGCGGGCGCTCGTGCGGTCGGTTCACATGGGGCAGTCGGCGGTGATCGACGGCGACGGCAAGATCGTGGAGATGGCGGGGTTGCTGGAAGACGGCTGGGAGGCGTCGAAGGGTCAGTCGCGGGCGATGGTGGTGGAGATCCCGCTCGACACCCGCGGCAGCGTGTACGCGGCGGTCGGGGACTGGGTGCCGGGGTTGTACTGGGTTGGTATGATCGCTGGGTTCATAACCCTGCGGTTGGCACGGCGGCGGGCGATGGCTGGCCAGCGGACACCGACGGCGTGAAGCCAACCACGCCCACCCCTCCCCGCTGGGGAGGGGTCG
>JANNQE010000343.1:0-14605 GCA_031441625.1 Planctomycetia bacterium | reverse complement strand
GAGGGCGCAGAGGGCGCGGAGAAAGACAGAGTTCTTCAAACAGTCTTCTCTCCGCGCCCTCTGCGCCCTCTGCGGTGAAATCCTCTTCGCACAGACACACCATGCGCCGCCTGCTCCTCGCCCTGCCCTTCCTGCTCGCCCTGCCGCTGGTGTTCGCCGACGTGACCGCCACGCCGGACGACACCCCGCCGAAGGGGTACCTCTGTTTCCTCGCGGCCAAACCGCCGGTCATCGACGGCAAGCTGGACGACGACTGCTGGAAGGGCGTGCCGTGGACGGACGACTTCGTGGACATTGAGGGCGACAAGAAGCCGAAGCCGACCCACCGCACCCGTGCGAAGATGACGTGGGACGACAAGGCACTTTACATCGCCGCCGAGATCACCGAGCCGCACGTCTGGGCCACCCTCACCGATCACGATTCCGTCATCTTCGCCGACCCGGACTTTGAAGTGTTCCTCGACCCGGACGGCGACAGCCACCTGTACGGCGAACTGGAACTGAACGCCAAGAACACCACCTGGGACCTGTTGCTGACCAAACCGTACAAGGACGGTGGGCGGGCGGTGAACGCCTGGGAGATCACGGGGCTGAAGACTGCCGTGCGGATCGACGGCACCCTGAACGACCCGACAGACAAGGACGTCGGCTGGACGGTGGAGATCGCGTGGCCGTGGGGCGGACTCGACGAACTGGCCCACAAGGCGACCCCGCCGAAGGACGGCGACCGCTGGCGGATCAACTTCAGCCGTGTCGAATGGGACGTGGACGTGAAGGGCGGCAAGTACGTAAAGGTGAAGGACAAGCCGGAGCACAACTGGGTGTGGAGTCCGCAGGGGGTGATCGACATGCACCGCCCGGAGCGGTGGGGGTACTTGCAGTTCAGCACGAAGGCGGATGGGGTGAAGTACGCCCCCGACCCGGCGCAGGGGGTGAAGGACGCGCTGCACCGCGTGTACTACGCCCAGCGGGAGTATCAGAAGGCGAACAAGAAGTTCGCGGCAAGCGTGGCCGACCTGAAGGTGAAGGCCGACGGGGTGGAGGTGCAGACGACGCGAAGTGGGTACGAGGCGAGCGGGGTGGCGAAGGGCGGCAAGCGGTGGACGATCAAGGACGACGGACGGATCGTGTCTGAGTAGCCGCGAGCCGCAGGCGAGCGCGTCGGACCCGGACGCTCGCGGCTACGGGAGTGCCCCTTGCACGTTCACCAGCCCGCCGAACCGGCGGTCGCGTGATGCGAAGTCGCGGCACGCCTGGTGCAAGTCGGCGGCCGAAAAGTCCGGCCAGCACTTCTGCGTCACCCACAGTTCGGCGTAGCTGATCTGCCACAGCAGGTAGTTGCTGATCCGCATCTCGCCGGCCGTCCGCAACAGCAAGTCCGGGTCACGCATCCCGGCGGTGTAAAGGCTGTCCGCGATGTGCTGTTCGTCGATCTGGTCGGGTCGCAGTTCTCCCCGCTTCACCCGCTCGGCCACCGCCCGCACCGCGTCCACGATCTCCGCCCGGCTGCCGTAGTTAATGGCCAGGCAGAGCGTCAGCCCGGTGTTGCCGCTCGTCCGCCGGGTGCTCTCGTCCATCTCGGCCAGCACTTCGCCGCTCAGCCCGTCCCGCCGGCCGATCACCCGGAAGCGGATGTTCTCGTCCATCAGCAGTTGCCGCTCGCCGACGAGGTACTGTTGCAACAAGGCCATCAGGAAGCCGACCTCCTCCGCCGGCCGTTTCCAATTCTCCGCGCTGAAGCAGTAGAGCGTGAGTTGTTCGATCCCCAGCCGACAGCACTCGGTGACGGTCGCCCGCACCACGTCGGCCCCGCGGAAGTGCCCCTCCACCCTGGGGCGGCCACGCTCGACCGCCCACCGCCCGTTGCCGTCCATGATGACGGCGACGTGCTTCGGCAGCCGCTCGGGATCGACCCCGACCGACCGACAGTGGGCGTTCGCGTTGTGGGCGGTGTCGGACATGAAGATTTTCACCGCCGAGGGCACATGAGGGCACGAGAGAGAATGCAAGGAGTGGGCATTTTCACTACCGCTCGATCTCTTCTTTTCTCTCGTGCCCTCATGTGCCCTCGGCGGTGAATCCTGCTTTCATTTCAAATGAATAGTCTGATCCCGATCCGGGCCGACGCTCACCACGCTCACCGGCTTGCCGACCAGTTCGCCGATGCGGTCCACGTACTTGCGGGCAGCGGCCGGCAGGTCGGCCGGCTTGCGACACTTCGTCAGGTCTTCACTCCAACCGGGCAGCGTCTCGTACACCGGCGTGCAGCGTTCCAGTTGGAAGGCGTCGCTCGGAAAGTGCTCGACCCGCTTGCCGTCGAGTTCGTAGGCCGTGCAGATCTTCACCTCGGGCAGCCCGCTCAGCACGTCGAGCAGCATCACCGTCACTTCGTCCACGCCGGCCAGTGCCGCGGTGTACTTCACCGTCAGGGCGTCCAGCCACCCCACCCGCCGCGGGCGGCCGGTGACGGTTCCGAACTCGCGGCCGACAGTGCGGATGCGCTCACCCAATTCGTCCTTCAACTCGGTCGGGCACGGGCCACGCCCGACGCGACTCGTGTACGCCTTGATGACTCCGATGATCCGCGTGACGCACCGGCTGGGCACCCCGCTCCCCCCCCAGATGCCCGATGGCAGGCTGCTGCTGCTCGTCACATACGGGTAGGTGCCGTGGTCGATGTCCAGCAGCGACCCTTGCGCCGCCTCGAACAGGATGCTCTTGTCGGCGGCCAGGGCGTCGTGAAGGAGGCGAGCAGTGTCGGTGACGTGCGGCCTGATCTGCTCGGCGTACCCGAGGTACTCGTCGGTCAGTTGGTCGGCGTCGAACACCTTCAGGTTGTCGGATTGCCCGTCGGCGAACGCCTTCAGCAGGCGGTTCTTCACCGGCACGATCTGCCTCAGCCGCTCGCGGAGGTGCACCGGGTGCAGCAGCTCGCCGACACGGATGCCGTACCGTCGCCCCACCTTGTCTTGGTAACACGGCCCGATGCCGCGGCCGGTGGTGCCGAGCTTGCCGTCCGAATCGGACTCGGCCAGCCGCTCCTCTTCCATGTGGTACGGGAAGATGACGTGGGCGTGATCGCTCACCACCAGGTTCGCCCCGACCGACACCCCGCCGGCCCGCAGCTTGCCGACTTCTTCGAGAAATCGCGGTGGGAACACCACCACCCCGTTGCCGATGACGGACGTGACATGCGGCTTGAGTACTCCGGTGGGGAGCAGGCTGAGGGCGAACTTGCGGTCGCCCCACACCACCGTGTGCCCGGCGTTCGCCCCCCCGTTGAACCGCACCACGAACTGGTGGGAATCGCTGAGGATGTCGACGATCTTTCCCTTCGCCTCGTCGCCCCACTGGAGGCCGACCACGCACGTTGCTGGCATGACTTCTCTTCGCTGCGGAACACTGGTGACGGACAAGAAAACGATAGGGGCGAGCCGGGAGGCCGCATGGGGGAATTGAAGTAGGTGCCGCCTGCCGGGCGGCACTTGAATGAGTGCCGCCTGCCGGGCGGCACCTACTTGGTCAGCCGATCCAGCGCCTCGCGGTACTTGGCGGCGGTGGCGGCCACCACTTCGGGCGGCAGGGGCGGAGGAGGGCTGGCCTTGTCCCAGCCGGTCGTTTCCAGCCAGTCGCGGAGGTACTGCTTGTCGAACGACGGCGGGGAACTGCCGGGGCGGTAGGTTTCGACCGGCCAGTAGCGGGAGCTGTCCGGAGTCAGCACTTCGTCGATCAGAATGACTTCGCCGTCCGGCAGCGTGCCCCATTCCAGTTTAGTGTCGGCCAGGATGATGCCGCGCGATTCGGCGAACTCTGCGGCGCGGGTGTACACGTCGAGTGTTTGGCGACGAAGGTTGACGGCGAACTCTCGCCCGACCGCGTTCGCCATCACCGCGAAGCTCACGTTCTCGTCGTGCCCGGACTCGGCCTTGGTCGCCGGTGAGAAGAACGGTGCGGGCAACTTGCCGCATTCCACCAGCCCCCGCGGGAGCGGGAGTCCGCACACGGTGCCGCTGTCTCGGTACTCCTTCCACCCGCTGCCGGCCAAGTACCCACGGGCGACGCACTCAAACGGCACCACCTGCGCTTTCGTGACAAGCATGGTGCGGGCGGCGAGGGGGCGGAACGCCTCGGGCAGCAGTTCCGCCTCGTCCGGGATCAGGTGGTTCGGCACATCGAGCAGGTCAAACCAGAAGCGGCTCATGGCGGTGAGCAGTTCGCCCTTACCGGGGATGGGGGTGGGCATCACCCAGTCGAAGGCGGAGATGCGGTCGGTGGCGACGACGGCGAGTTTGTCGCCCAGGTCGTACACGTCCCGCACCTTGCCGCGGCGGACGGGGAAGCCGGGAACGTTCGATTCGAGGAGTGCAGTCATGCCGAGCATTCTAGGTGATCCCAGTGGGGCAAGTTTCCAACTTGCCATTCGACCACCGCCACCCGACATCGGCCTCCCGGCGCGCGGGTGGAATGGTTCATTCCACCTCCCCCCACCCCTCCGTGGAATCATGTCCTTCTCGTAGAAGAACCCATGCCCCGCAAGGGGTTACGGCGAATGTGGCGTCGGATGCTGGTGGCGAAAATGATCGAATCGGGTCAGTCGTCACCCGGAACGACCTCCCCGCCGGCACGGGTGGCGAGCGCGGGCAGGATATCGTTGGCCGTGTACCGCAGGAAGTGAACGCTGCCGTCGCAGAAGGCGAAGTTCGCCCCGCCGGGGTGCGGACTCCAGAAGTGGAACATGCCGCACTGGTCGTCGAACCGGCTGGCACGGAACGGGTACGCTCCCGACCCGCACTTCGACCCGCTCACGATGGGTTGCAAGTTCTGCTCCCGCACGCCGAGGATCAGGTCGCCCGACCCGCTCAACCGCTGGCCCACCCCGGCGGACAAGCTGACGACGGTGGAAATCGCCGTCGCCGGGTGTGCGTGCAAGGGGTGCTCGTATGCCGCGTACCGGATGCTCACCGCCGTGGCCGGAGTGGAGCGGGCGACGGCGGACTTCAAGGCCGGCAAGGTGACGGCCCTGTTCGACCCGGCCAAGTGCGACCGGGCGAAGCTGGAAGATGCCCTCAAGAAGGGCGGGGTGGAGTTACCGCCGGCGAAGTAGCGGCTCACCCGTTGGCGAAGAACTCGGCCGTGCCGGCGAACAGCACCCGAAGGCTGAGCAGGTCGAGTCCCGAGGACACGTTCGCCGCCACTTCGCCCGCCGTCGGCGGAGTCGCCCGCTTCAGCACGTCGAAGTACAGGGCGGTCACTTCGCGGTTGCGATACTCGGTCGAGGCCAGGAAGCCGGCGGCCAGCCCCTGCCGCCCGAGCGACGGCAGGAGTGCCACTTGCGAATCCACCTCGGATTGCGTCGGCAGCCGCCCGAGCAGCGTCTGGTAGAGGGAGTGGGCGAACGCCACGTTGCCGGCGAACCGCAGGGTGTACTCGGCGCTGGCGAAGAAGGCCGCCTGGATCTGCTCGACCGTCGCCCCGTTCACGATCAGGGTGACGTGCGTGGCCCGCCCGCCGGCGTCGGCGTCACGGCCGAGGATCGACTTGTACAGCTTGTCCACCACCAGCCCGAGCGCCTCGGCCGACCGCGTGATGCTCGTGGCCACCGTGGGGAACGGCGTGCCGTTGGTCAGTTGCGTCACCCACCCGCCGGCGTCGCTCGGGTTGCTGAACACGGCGCTCCGCCGCAAGAACGTGTGGTACAGGGCGGCCACGGCCGACTGGTTGGCGTTCAGCGGGCTGGCCGAATCGACGTTCACCGACAGGGTCGCGTCGTCGCTGTCGCGGATCACCGTCTCCGGGTTGGGCACGCTCCAGATGTTGTTCCGCGCGAACACGCTCTGCGCGGTGGTGAACCCCGAGACGACAACCGCCCCGTCGGTGGCGGACGCCGTGGCCGTGAACCCGCGGAAGTTGTTCAGCCCCAGGCTGCCCTGTGCCCCGCCGCCGAAATCGACCCCGCTGACGAAGGGCGTCGAGTTGACGCCCGTCAGTCGCACGCCGATCCGGTTTCGGTGCAGGTCGTTCCCTTCCACCTTGCCCACCAGTTGTGCCGCAGTGTTCCCGTCCGCGAACACCGTGACGCCGGTGCTGTCGCCATTGGTGTCGATGTCGTTGTGCAGCACGGCGAAGGAGCGGGTGAACCCGCTCGTGCCGACGACGAAGATGCCGACGTTGTCGCCCGAGTTGGAGGCCGGCAACGAGATGCGATTGTTGCTGATGGTGACGGAGGTGCCCGAGGCGGTCGGGGCGAGAATGTTGATCGCCGTCTGCCCGGTGGTGGAGTTGTCGGTGAAGGTGTTGTTGGCGATCGTCAGCCCGGCGATGTTGGATCCGACGATGACCTGAACGAGGGCTTGCGTGAGGAAGGCACCGCCCTGCCCGAGGAACGTGTTGTTCACCACCTGGTCGGTGACGGTGCGGAGGGCGACGGCCTCGTACTCGACCAGGTTCAGGTTGGAGAGGGCGAAGAAGGTGTTGTCGGTGATCAGGTTGGCGCTGCCGGCGGCCGGCGGGGTGACGCCGACGATGTTGCCCCCCGCCCCACCGAGGATGCTGTTGAAGCGGTTGTTTCGCAACGTCGTGAAGGTCGAATCGAGGTTTATCAGGCTGCCCCCGACGGTGAAGGAGTTGGTGATGGCACACCCCTCGACGGTCCACCCGCCCCCGGTGATGGTGAGCGAGTCGCCGAACACCAGGTTCAGGTTCCGCAGGGTGACGTTCGTCTGAGACAGCGCCGCCGACTGGTTGATGTGGACGACCGGCAGGGCGTCGGCGGCGAACGCCGGGTTGCCGCGGATGGTCTGGCCGGCCAGGTTGGAGAGACTGATCCCGCCCGGCGAGGAGCCGGGTTCGACCTGGATGATGTCGCCGCTGGTGAATGCGAACTGAGCCGCATTCACCGTGGCGAACGTGCTGGTGCCGTTGGCGAGACTCGGGTGGACGACTGACAGGACGGCCGGCGCCAGGCGGTCCTCCATCACCTCCAACCGCAGGCGGGTGAACCGAGACATGGGACTGCTCCGGGAGAGGGAGGGCGGACGTAGGCCGAGCGGCCATTCTCGCACACGCGCGGGTGCTCGGACAAGATGATTGTGGAGCAATTGCACCAGTCCCGCGATGGCCGAACCCGACCTCACGGGTCGCGCGACAACCGCCGTTGCTCGCGATACCGGCCGGGGGTGACTCCCAGTTCGCGGCGGAACACCTCGTACAGCCGCTGGATGTTGCCGAACCCCACGTCGCGGGCGATGGCGTCGAGCGGGCGGTCGCTCTGGGCCAACTCCCGCTTCGCCCGCTCGATGCGCACCCGGCGGACCTCGGTGGCGATCGGCCGCTGGATGGTGTCGCGGAAGTAGTTTTGCAACGTCCGCGTCTCGGCCCCCACGGCCCGCGCCACGTCGTCCGGCCCGATGGCGCGGTGACTGTTCGCCGCGATGAACGCCAGTGCCGCGGCCACCACCGGGTGATCGACGGCGAAGAAGTCGGTGGACTCGCGGACGACCACGCCGTGCGGCGGCAGGCGGAGCGGGGCGACCGGCGGCGGCTCTCCCGTCATCAAGCGGGCCAGCAGTTCGGCCGCCGCGTACCCGATGCGCTCGTACCCGATCTCGACGCTGGTGAGCGACGGCCGCGGCTGCTCGCACAGCGTCACCTCGTTCTTGCCGGCGACAATCGCCACGTCGTCGGGGATGCGCCACCCGCGACGGTGTCCGGCCTGCACCACCAGCCGCCCGCACACCTCCTGCCCGACGTACACCCCGACCGGCGGCACCCACCGGCTCATCGCGCGGTCGATGAGCTGCACCGTCTTCCGCCAGTGCGACAGGTCGCGCTGGGGGTGCTGCGGGATGTACGCCGACGCACACCCGAACCCGGCCTCGCCGACGACACGGGTGAACTCCGCCACTTCCAGTTCGTTGTCCACGTTCTTGGGCGAGGTGAGCGTGGCGAAGGAGCGGAAGCCGCGGGCCAGCAGGTGTTCGGCCACCACCCGGCCGGTCTCGGTCGAATCGGGGAACACGCCCGGCAGCGCGTGCCGCGCGGGCGAACTCGGCCACACGTTCACCACCGGCACACCGAGCTTGCCGGCGACTCGGGCGAGCGGGTGGTTCGCGCGGGCCACGATGCCGTCGTACCGCTCGGCCGGGTTCTTCTGCCGCCGCAGGGTGTCGTGCGCGAACTCGTCGATGATCGACACCCACCCGTGCCCCTCGGCGTACCGCTGCACGCCGGCGAACACCTCCGAGTGCCGCTTGAACGGCCACTGGAGGTCGAGCATGATGGCCACACGGGGCGACTGTCGGGCCATTCGCCGGATTCCCAGATTCGTCACGGTTTTCTTTGGGGCAAGAACCCTGACTGAGACAATTTTATTGTAGAGTGGTCGCGGTCAACGCCCCGGAGAAGAGAGGAACACCGATGCAATGCCTCGACCGTCGGGCGGGTGTGCTCGCACTGCTGGTTGTGGTCGCCGCCACCGCCCGCGGCGGAGACGTGCCGAAGGCGTTCGCCGTGCCGAAGGACGTGCAGGCTGTGCTCACCACACATTGCGTGGACTGCCACGGGGCGAAGGCGAGCGGGGGGGTGCGGCTGGACGACCTGGGCTCGCTCAAGCCGAACGAGCGTCTCGACGCGCTCAACAAGGTGCAGGACCAACTGTTCTTCAAGATGATGCCGCCGCCGAAGGAGGCCCAGCCGTCCGCGAGCGAGGCGACGGTGCTGGCCGACTGGGTGCGGGCCGAGTTGCGACAGCACAAGGCGTCGAAGCTGGACGACCGCCTGCCGTACCCCGACGCCGGCAACTACGTCGATCACACCGCCCTGTTCGACGGCTCGAACACCGACAAGCCGTTCACCCCCGCCCGCCGCTGGCTGGTCAGCCCGCAGATCTTCACCGAGCGCGTCCTCGATGTGTTCCAGTTGGACGGCAAAGAGCGGGACAACTTGCGGCGCACCGGCTTCTACGGCGTGACCAACCCGTTCGTGCTGCCCGACCATTCCGGCGTGCGGTACTACGACCTGACCCCGCTCGACGGCGGCCACCTGCTGGTGATGCTGACCAACGCCGAGTGGATCGCCACCAAGCAACTGCACGCCGCACGGGTGAAGGCCGGTGACGCGAAAGCGGTGCCCGAAGACCCGAAGGACAAGTGGGCACCGAAGGCCACACCGGCCGCGTTCGAGGTGGTCGTGACGAAGAAAGGAACACCGACGGACGACGAGATCCGGGCGGCCGTTCAGACGCAGTTCGGGCTGGTCTTGCAGCGGAAGGCGACGGACACGGAACTCGGGCAGTACCTCGCGTTGACGCGGGACGCGATCAAGGTCGCCGGCAACGCCGAAGGGCTGCGGCAGGTGCTCAAGGCGGTGCTGCTGGAGTCGGAGTTCGTCTACCGGTTGGAGTTCGGCGCGGGCAAGCCGGACGAATCCGGCCGGGTGCCGATGTCGCCGCGAGAGGCCGCCTACGCCATCGCCTACGCGCTGGGCGACCGCGGGCCGGACGCGCAGTTGCTGAATGCGGCCGAAGGCGGGAACCTGAGCACGAAGGCCGATTACGAGCGGGAGGTACTCCGCCTGCTCGCCGACAAGAGCTACCACGCCGGGCCGATCGACCCGTCGCTCGGGTTCTTCGCCCCGACGGCCTCCACGCACCCGCGACTCGTCCGCTTCTTCCGCGAGTTCTTCGGCTACCCGACGGCGGTGAAGGTGTTCAAGGACGGGAAGCGTGCGGACGGGTACTTCCAGAACGCCGACCGCGGGAACACGCAGACGCCCGGCCACCTGATCGACGAGGCCGACCGGGTGGTGCTGTGGGCGCTTGACCAAGACAAAGCGGTGTTCGAGACGCTCCTCACCACCGACAGGTATTTCGTCTATCACCCCACCGACAACGAGAAGGGGCAGGCGCAGATCGACAAGTGGCGGGCGGTGTACGACGCGCTCAAAGACACCGACTGGAAGAAAGACCCCGACAAGGTGGCCGAGTCGCACGCCGACGTCTTCAAGAAGTACATCGACCCGAAGGGGGTCACCGGCAAGAGCAAGGTGAACCACGACAACAGCGTCGTCCGCCTGATGACTCACTTCGAGTACACGTTCGGGAAGGGGCACACGCCGTTCACCACCCTGCCGTGGGCTCACGGCAACCAGTTCTGGTACTCGCCCATCTACAACCTGCCGTCGATGCCCGGCCAGGGGGGCAAGTACGGCGGGAACGACCAACTCGACTACCACCCGGTACAGCCGTTCGCCCTGCAGAACCGCAAGGGCATCCTGACGCACCCGGCGTGGCTGGTGGCGTTCTCCGCCAACACCGCGTCCGACCCGATCCGCCGCGGCAAGTGGATTCGCGAGAAACTGCTCGCCGGGGTCGTGCCCGACGTGCCCATCACCGTGGACGCGAAAGTCCCGGACGACGCGCCCAAGACGCTCCGCGAGAGGGTGCATTCCGTCACCCAGGCGGCGGCGTGCGTCAAGTGCCACAGCCGCATGAACGACCTCGGCTACCCGCTCGAACAGTTCGACGACTTCGGCCGCTTCCGCTCGCTCGAACCGCTCGAACACCCGGACAACCTCATCGCGGCCGGCAACGGCAAGTCCACCTTCGACGTGTACAAGACGAAACCGATCGACCCGACGGGGGTTCTATCGGGCACGGGCGATCCGAAGCTCGACGGCCCGGTGAAAGACTCCTTCGACCTGATCGACCGGCTGGCGAAGTCCGACCGCGTGCGGCAGTCGATCATCCGCCACGCCTTCCGCTTCTTCCTCGGCCGCAACGAACTGCCGTCCGACTCGCGGACGCTCATCGCGGCGGACCAGGCTTACCTCAAGAGCGGCGGAAGCTTCAAGGCCGTCGTCGTGTCGCTGCTGACGTCCGACTCCTTCATCGACCGCAAGAAAGTGGGGAACTGAGCATGACCACCCGCCGACAGTTCATGGCGACCGCGGCCGTCGGGGCCACCGCCCTCGCGCTCACCCCGCGGGTGGGGTCTGCGAAGCCGGCGGAAGGCAAGCCGCCCATGCGGTTCATCTTCCTGCACAAGGGGAACGGTCTGTTCCCGTCGGTGATGGTGCCGCCCTCGCTGAGCAAGGAGGACGCGGCAACGGAGGCGAAGAAGGGGCCGCTCGACCTGGCCCTGGCCAAGCACGAATTGCCCGACTGGATGAAGCCGCTGGCCGCTCACCAGGGCGACCTGACCATCCTCCAGGGGCTGTCCGGGAAGATGTGTACCACCGGGCACCACACCTGGTGCTCGTCGCTCGGCGTGTTCAAGGCGAACGAGCGGGTCAGCTCCATCAAGTGGGCGACCGTCGATTTCGAGCTGGCGAAGCTGTACCCGTCGCCGATGGAGCACGTCGAGTTCGCCTGCTTCCCGCTCGGCGGGGGGAACGCCCGCGGCACCCTGAACGGCATCGCCACCGGCTTCTCGGCCCGCGGCCCGCAGCAGCCGAACTACGCCTTCGGCTCGCCGAAGGTGGCGCTGCAAGAGCTATTCAAGTCGGTCTCGACCGACAAGGGCGTGCAGGCGCGGGCGCAACTCGGGCGGGAGGCGCTGGAGTTCGCCGCCCGGCGAGAGGGCCAGTTGGCCGAGACCGCGCCGGGGGCCGAGCGGGCGAAGGTGCAGAGCTACGCCGACTCGCTCGACGCCGTCCGCGAACGAGACCGCAAGGTGGACGGCATGGCCGACGCCATCCGCCCGCACGTGCCGAAGCTCGACGCCAAGTATCTGGCCGACGAGATGACCACCGTGGACCGCCAGCGGGGGCACGTGGAAGTGCTGCTCGCCGCCCTCATCTCCGGCCTGACGAACGTGGCCGCCTTCACCGTGGACGAACTCGGGCACGAGTACACCGGCCTGCCGGGGCTGGAGGCGGAGAAGGTGAACCTGCACGACGTGGGGCACGGCAAGGGGTTCGGCAAGCTGACCGCCGACGAGGTCCGCTTCGCCGTCCGCCGCCATCACATGACGCTGATCGACGCCATCGCGGCGCGACTGAAGAAGGCACCCGAGGGCGACGGCACGGTGTTCGACAACACGACCATCTGCTACTTCCCGGACAACGGCGAGACGCACCACTCGCAGGGCACCGAGTTCCCGTTCGTGGTGCTGTCCGGGAAGAACGCCAAGCTGGACATCCGCGGGCGTTACATCCGGCTGCCCAATTACGGCGACCAGGGGCACAAGACGCTCGGCAACTGGTACACCACGCTTTTGAATGCCCACGGCAACCCGGTCAAGCACTTCGGCGACCCGGACCCCGGCCTGGCGCGGTTCGGCATTGACCAGACCGGCCCGATCAAGCAGTTCATGGCGTGACCACCGACCCGGAGTACAAGGAATGATTCGCTCGGCTGTCCTGTTGCTGCTTGTTGCGTCGCTCGCCGTCTCCGCCCCGGTGCCGAAAGTCAAACCGCCGGAGATCGACCTCCGCGACCCGGATGGCAAGGTGCTGCTCGCCGCCGACGACCTGGTGAGCTACGACTGGAAGACCCACACCCTCACCCTCAAGGACGGCGCGAAGAAGCCGTTCGGCAAGGCGCTGGAGGCCGCCGGGAAATTCGCCGTATGCATCGACGGCAAACCGGCAATGGAAGGACGATTCGTCCCGCCGACGATCAGTTCCACGCGGAAGGGGCCGGTCATCTCACTGCCGGACGACTTCGAAGAAGATGAGGGGAAGGAAGAACAAAGTCGTCATCGAAGACGGGTATGGCGTGCGGCCCGGTGCCGCACCAGACCTGCGAGACGCGAAGGAGTTGAAGGCGGCTCTGGAGAAGGCGGGCAAGCTGAAGGCCGAGAAGTAACGCCGAGTGCGTCGAACGAATCCCCCCACCGACGGAGCCATCGATGTCCACCCATCACCTGTCCCGCGCCTGTGCCCTGCTGCTCGCGCTGACCGCGGCCACCGCGACCGCCGCCGACAAGCCACTCAAAGTGTACATCCTGGCCGGTCAGTCGAACATGCAGGGGCACGCCAGCGTGACCACGTTCGACAGCCTGGCCGACGACCCGAAGACGGCCCCGCTGCTGAAGGAGATGCGGGACAAAGACGGCAAGCCGCGCGTGTGCGACAAGGTGTGGATCACGTCGGTCGGCTGCCAGGGCGACGCCTATTCCGACCTGACCGAGGTGAAGGGCAAGCTGACCGCCGGGTTCGGTGCCCCGGAGAAGAAGATCGGCCCGGAGTTCACCTTCGGACTGACGATGGAGAAGAAGCTGAACGAGCCGATCCTCATCATCAAGACGGCGTGGGGCGGGCGGAGCCTGCACACCGACTTCCGCCCGCCGAGTGCGGGACCTTTCCTCCTGGCCAAGGAAACTCAGGAGCTTTGGGACAAGCATCCCAAGGGTGCCCACGGTATTCCGAAAACCGAGGATCGGCCGAAGTTTTATGCCGACAAGGTCGCCGCTACCGGCGTGTACTACCGCGAGATGATCGCCCACACGAAGAAGGTGCTCAAGGACATCAAGCGGGTGGTGCCCGACTACGACGAGAAGCAGGGGTACGAACTGGCCGGGTTCGTCTGGTTCCAGGGGTTCAACGACTACGTGGACGGCGGGGTGTACCCCAATCAGGGCAAGGCCGGCGGGTACGACCTGTACGCCGACCTGCTCGGCCACTTCATCCGCGACGTGCGGAAGGATCTCTCCGTCCCGAAGCTGCCGTTCGTCATCGGCGTCATGGGCATCGACGGCCTGAAGGGCGACAAGAAGGCCCCGATGATGCACTTCCGGGAGGCCCAGCGGAAGCCGGCGTCGCTCGACGATTTCAAGGGGAACGTGAAGGTAGTGGAGACGGCGCCGTTCTGGGACGACGACCTGGAGGCGTTCGTCGAGCGGAAGGAGCGACTGTACGACAAGCTGGAACAGGGGTTCCGCAAGGCGACGCCAAAGCCCACCGAGCCGGAGAAGGAGGCGGCCCGCAAGAAGGCGCTGGCCGAGGATTTCAAGCCGGAGGAGCTGAAGCGGCTCAAAGCTGGGGTGTCGAACGGCGGCTACCACTACCTCGGCGCCGCCAAAATCCTGGCACCGATCGGCCAGGCGTTCGCCGAGGCACTCGTCGGAGTGAAGGCGGAAAAATAGCGAGCCGAACCAGGCGGCGAATGGCGTTGAGGCCGAACTTCATCGTTCGGCGGAGGACACATGCGGAGATCCGTCATGCTCATTGTGTCGGGGGGTGCCCTGATTGGGGCCGGGGTCGGCATCGGGTGGCTTGCCACCCGCGGGACTCCGTCCTCCCTGGCGGACGAGTTCAAGGCGGATTCGTTCCGCCTCGAACGGGTCTACGTCTGATGGTCCCCAACCCCGAGATTGAAAGGGCCTCGCCGGCCGTCGCGGGCGGCGACCTGTACCTCCGCGGGGTCGAATATCTGTACTGCGTTCGACAGGCGAAGTCCAAGTGATGTGACACCTTGGCCGAGGCGGCGTGGCACGTGAAAAATCGCATGTGCCATTCGCTTGAATCGGGTGCCGTTGCCCCGATCCCAGAGTTTACGCTGCAATTGCAGGTGTTTTGGTTTCTCGCGGTCGGTAACTCACCTCTTTCGGGAGTGGCTGAGCGTGTAGGTACGCTGCATACGCTCGCACCCAAACTTTGCTGAGGA
>JANNQE010000342.1:0-1543 GCA_031441625.1 Planctomycetia bacterium | reverse complement strand
ATCTGGCACGGGCGGAAGAGCGGGTCGTCCGACTTCATGAACTCGAACTCGTGGGTGACGGCGAAGCTCGACCCGTTCGGCACCACCGTGTACGCCCGCACCACCTTGCGGAACACGTCCGGGTAGTACATCAGCCCGCGGAACCGCTCGGGCATCTGCGTGTCGTCGTAGAACAGCACGCCGGCCGGCGACCCGCGGCCTGTCTTGAGCATCGGTTGCAGCTTGCCGGGGCGTTCGCCGGCCACCGCCCCGCGGACGTGGTCGGGCTGGCAGCAGCGGGCGCCTTCCTTCAGCCGCCAGCCGTAGTCCACGTCTTCGGCCACGTGAACCAGCCGACAGCCGGTGAACCGCGAGCCGTCCTCGTTGTCGTTGTCGGCGTGGAACCAGTTCAGCCGGCTGTCGAGCGCCAGGTCGCGGTACGGGTTGCGATACCCGACTGAGAACGTTTCGAGCTTCGAGCCGTCGGGCTTGCAGCGGAACACCGCCCCGGTTCGCAGCACCGTCGCCCGGCTGCCGTCGGACCCCTCGGCGAAGTTGTCATCGTCGCCGCTCGTGATGTACAGCCAGCCGTCCGGCCCGATGGTCAGGCCCGACACCTGGTGGTGGTGGAAGCCGCAGAACCCCTGGGCGATGGTCTCGCGGAGGTCCCACTTGCCGCCGGGCAACTGCTGCTTGTACCGCCGCACCGTGCCGCGGCTGGCGGTGTACAACCACCCGTCGTGATACAGCAGCGTGCTCGGCAGTTCGTCGGTGAAGATGACGTCGGCCTTGTCGTACACGCCGTCCTTGTTCCGCCGTAGCACCTTGATCACGTCGTTCGTGAACTTCTTCATGGTGGCGACTTGCTTCGTCGTGCCGTCGCGGAAGCGGAACGTCTCCTTGAACTCGTACCACTCGCGGCCGGCGTCGGGCACCCACTCGGCGACGAACAGGGTGCCGTCCGGGGCGAACGTCATGGCCACCGGGTTGACGACCACCGGGGCTTCGGCCACCAGTTCCACCCGGCACCCCTGCGGCACCTTCAGCCCGCTCAGCTTGGGGTTGTAGATACTGGAGTCGATGTACTTGACATCGAACGGGGGCGGCTTGGGCGGGGACTCGGGCTTGGCGAAGTCGGCGGGCGGGGTCGGCAGGCCGGGCGGCTCGACCGGCTTGGGAGGCGTTTGGGCCGAACCGAGGGCGATGGCGAAGAGCAACCCGACGGCGGGGAGGGAGGCGCGGAGCATGTGTGGGCCGAAAAGGGAGAGGATCGGCGGGATAAGGAAAGGGTAGCTGATGACGCCGGTCGGGGCAAAGGCGAATCCGTGCGGGGCGAACCGGAGGTCAGTTCGCGGTTTGCACCTCGGGCGACGCGTGGCGAGGTCGTTTGCGGAAGGCGCAGCCGGGGCGGTGGGCGAAGTATCGCTCCAGCCGCCCGTCCTCGCTCAGCACGGCCGCCCGCAGTTGCAGGATGGACTCCGCCCCGTCCGGCCGCGTCCAGTGCTTCTGTTTCCCCTTCACCCGCGTGGCGAACTCCCCCACCAGCGACTCCACCAGACTGCTC
>JANNQE010000341.1:0-1857 GCA_031441625.1 Planctomycetia bacterium | reverse complement strand
CCTCACCCCTAACCCCTCTCCCCCAGGGGAGAGGGGAACCGGAACGTGCCGATGCGCTGGATCTGGATTGATCGGTTCACCGCGTTCGAACCGGGCAGGTCGGCGGTCGCCACCAAGTGCCTGAGCAGCGCGGAGGACCACTTCGCCGAGCACTTCCCCGACTTCCCGGTGATGCCCGCCAGCCTCATCATCGAGGGGATTGCCCAGACGGGCGGCATCCTGGTGGGCGAGGTGAACCAGTTCCGCGAGAAGGTGGTGCTGGCGAAGATCCAGTCGGCCAAGTTCCACCGCGAGGTGCCGGCCGGCGAGACGCTCACCTACACCGTGACCGTGATCGACCTGCGAGACGAAGGGGCGGTCGTGCGGGGTGTCGCCACTTGCGGCCAGGACCCGGTGGGCGAGGTGGACATCTTCTTCGCCCACCTGGACCGCAACCGCTCGCAGCAGGCGTTCGGCGACGACAACTTCGTGTTCACCGGCGAAATGCAGCACCTGCTCGGCATGGCGAAACTGGCCGCCGCCAAGACCGCCCCCCAACTGCCCCCGGCCCCCGACCAGCCATGACCAGCACCAAGCGACGGGCGGTGTTCACCGGGCTGGGCCTGCTCACCCCCATCGGCTCCGACCCGGCCGCGTTCCTGGCCGCCCTCCACGCCGGCACCTGCGCGCTCAAGCCGATCACCCACTTCGACCCGGCGGCACTGAAGTGCAAGATCGCCGGCGTCATCAGCGGGTTCGACGGCCGCAAGGTGTTCCCGGCGACGATGAAGGACGCCCGCAAGTCGATCATCCGGATGGCCCGGCCGATTCAACTCGGTGTGGCCGCCGCACAGTTGTGCATGACCGACGGCGGGCCGACGCCCGAGCAGGTGAAGCCGGAGCGGTTCGGCGTGGAGTTCGGCTGCCTGATGGGGGCGAGCGAGCCGGAAGACCTGGCCCGCGGCGGGCAACTGAGTTGCGCCGGCGACCCGCCCGAGGTGGACCTGGCCAAGTGGGGGTCGGTCGGCCTGCCGGCAGTGCCCCCGCTCTGGATGCTGAAGTATTTACCCAACATGCCGGCGTGCCACGTCAGCATCAACCACAACGCCCAGGGGCCGAACAACACCATCACGGCGGTGGAGACGGCCGGCCTGCTGGCGCTGGGCGAAGCGTTCCGCCTGCTCGGCCGCAATGCCGCCGACTACTTCCTCGTCGGCGGGTGCGACTCGCGAGTGAACCCGATCAGCCAGAGCCGGTACAACAGCTTCGCCCCGCTCACCACCACGCACGGCGACACGCCCGAACAGGCCGTTCGCCCGTTCGACGCCGCCCGCGACGGCTCGGCCATCAGCGAGGCCGCCGCCGTCTTCGGCCTGGAATCGCTGGAGAGTGCGACCGCCCGCGGGGCGAAGGTGTACGCCGAACTCGCCGGGTTCGCCAGCGGGTTTGACAAGTCGAAGTCGGGCGACGTGCTCGCGAAGGTGATCGGCAACGCGCTGCGGGATGCCGGGGTTTCACCCGCCGAAGTGGACCACGTGAACGCCTCGGCCGGCGGGCTGGTGGTGTCCGATGCGTGGGAGGCCCGCGGCATTCGGGCGGCGCTCGGCGACGTGCCGGTGGTGGCGTACAAGGGGCACCTGGGCAACAGCGGCACGGCCGGCGGGCTGGTCGAGTTGGCCGCGAGCGTGCTGGCCCTTCACGGCGGGTCACTGCCGGGAACGATCAACTGCCCGAAAGTGGCGGCCGACTGCCCGGTATCCGTTCAGGTGGGTTCGCGGGCGGTGAGCAAGCCCGCGGCGGTGAAGATCAGCCTGACGGATGCCGGGCAGATCGCGGTGGCGGTTATATGTAGGGTGGGTCCAGCGGGCGCTTCGCCCG
>JANNQE010000340.1:0-2986 GCA_031441625.1 Planctomycetia bacterium | reverse complement strand
CACGACAGGGCACCCGCTGGGGGTGAGGTCTCGGCACAACCCCTAATATATCCCCACCTCCCGCTACTGCACCCGCCACATGAACCCCCGCGAAGCCGTCCTGCTCTCCCCGTACCGCCCGCCCACCTCGTACCCGGTCAGTCTGAACCCGGACGAGGCGACGGCGTGGCTGAACGGCTACTTCGCCCTGTGGCACCCGGCCGTGCTCGGCGTGCTCGGCCGCCCGCCGCAGGCCGCCGGCACCTACGATCACGACACGCCCAAAGAGAGCTTCCTGTACACCGTGCCGACCGGCCCGACCGTCTACCAGCCCGACAACTGGGGCGAACTGGTGACGACCACCGGCGGGCTGCACTTCGTCTCCACCTCCGACGCGACTGACACCGGATTGTCATTGCGCGCCGCCCTGAACGAGTGGGGCGACCGCCACCCCGAGGCCCGCATCCCGCAACCGCTGCTCGACGCCCCACGGGAAGTCGTGAGCCTGTTCGAGGCCATCGGCTTCGGCTTCCTGCTCATCGAATCGCTGTTCGACGCGGCGAGCCACGATCACCTGCTGGACGTGGAAGGCTTCTGGGCCGACGTGAGAGCGGCGGTCGACGTGGCGTCGGACGCGGGAGCCGTGCGGGAGAAACTGGCCCCCGCCGCGGACAAGCTGGCGAACGCCCGGCAGGTGCTCAACAGCAGCGGGGTGCAGTGGGTCGATTTCGCCATCCCGAAGGCCGACACACTCGGCGAGCCGTGGCCGAACACACTGCTGAACGGATTGCCGGCGGCCGTCATCGCGTCGGGTGAGATGCTGGAAAAACTGGCGAAGGACCACCCGGAGCGGTTCGCCGAACTGAAGGCGAAGGCGGGCGGGGACAAGCCGACGGTGGACCTGTGCGTCGGGGCGTACACCGAGCGGGACGACTCGCTGCTGCCGGCGGAGTCGCAGTGGTGGAACCTGACCGCGGCGCGGAAGTGCGTGGGCGAGCTGTTCGGCGTCGAGCCGACCGTGTACGCCCGCACCCGCTCGGCCTTCCACCCGCACCTGCCCGGCTGGTTGCAGCACACCGGGTTCACGCACGCGGTGATGGTGGCGTTCGACGCGGCCATGACCCCGGCCCGCAACGCCGTGGTGGTGAACTGGGCGTCGCCCGACGGCAAGGCGGTGAACGCCTTCGCCCGTGAGCCGCTCGCCGCCGCCGACCCGCTCACCTTCTTCAACCTCGTCTACCACTTGCACCAGGCGTTCAGCAGCGACAGCACGCCGACGGTGGCGTTCAAACACGTCGGCACCTCCCCCGCGGTCGGGTACGCCCAACTGGTCACGCTCGGCACCCTCGGCGACGGGTGCGGCAAGTGGGTGTCGGTGGCCGAACTGCTCCGGGATCACCACTACGGCGAGTACCTCGGCTCGCCCACCGCCGACGACTACTTCAACGACTACCTGGACGACCGCGTGACGAACGGCAAGGACCCGCACCCGGTCAGCCGGTTCGCCACCCACACGCGGCTGCGGCGGAAACTCGATTCGGCGTTCGCCCTGGCGGCACTCCACCGCGTGCTGACACCGCCCGGCGAGAAGGACACCGAGCTGCTGAAGCAGTTGGAGGCGGCGGAGCGGGAGGTGGAGGCGAACAGTAGGGTGGCCGACTCTCTCCGAGAGTCGGTGCCGACCCCGCTCTCGGAGAGAGCGGGCCACCCTATGGACGCAGTCACCGCCCTCGAATCCGCCTTCGCGTCCCTCCTCGCCGACCGCATTCAGGTGAAGTCGCCGCCGAACCAGCCAGGCGTACTCGTGTTCAACCCGTGCAACTTCACCCGCCGCGTGGCGCTCGAGTTGTCCGACTTCGGCGGGCCGATCCCGGTCGAGGGGCCGGTGAAGGCGGTCGAGTTCGCCGACGGCCTCGCGCGGCTGGTGGTGGAGGTGCCGTCGCTCGGGTACACCTGGATTCCCAGGGGCAACGCATCGAACCCGTCGCCGAAGCCGCGGATCAAGACGACCGAGAACGGCCTCGTGCGGAACGAGTTTCTCGAAGCCGACTTCGACCCGACGACCGGCAGCATCCGCGCCGTCCGCGACCTCCGCACCCGCACCAACCGCATCGGCATGCAGTTGGTGTTCAACCCCGGCAGCAAGACGAAGCCGAAAAATATCACGGTCACGAACGCCGGCACCGCGATGGGCGAGGTGGTGTGCGACGGCGAAATCGTGGACGAGCACAACAAGACGCTGTGCAAGTTCCGCCAGCGGTTGCGGGCGTGGGTCGGCCGGCCGGTGCTGGAAATCCGCGTCGAACTCGACCCGGTTCACCCGCCGACCGGCTACCCGTGGCACGCCTACTACGGTGCCCGGTTCGCGTGGCGGGACCCGAAGGCGGTGGTGTACCGCGGGAGCAACGGGTCGAACGACCGCAGCACGTACACCCGCCCGGTGAGTGCGGATTACCTCGAACTGCGGATCGGCGGGGAGCGGTCGTTCGTGTTCACCGGCGGGCTGCCGTACATTCAGAAGCACGGCGACCGCATGGCGGACGTGATTCTGATCCCGGAGGGCGAGCAGGCCCGCACTTTCGACCTGATCGTGGCGATGGACCGCGAGTACCCGATGCCGACGGCCGCCGGGTGGGTGGCCCCGAGTCCGGTCGTGTTCACCAGCAAAGGCCCGCCGCACATCGGTCCGACGGCGTGGCTGGCCCACGTCGATTTACCGAGCGTGCTGATGACCGGCCTGCGGCCGGTGTCACCCGGCGACGGCATGAGCCGGGCGGTGGCGATGCGGCTGATGGAGACGGCCGGGTTCGCAGGCACGACGGCGATCAAGTTCGCCCGCGACCCGAACCGGGCCAGCCCGCTCAGCGGCGACGACCGCCCCGGCGCGGAGATGGACGTGACCGGCGGGAGCGTGTCGGTGGACTTCTCCGCGAGCGAGACGTTCCGCATCAAAGCCGAGTGGCAGTAGGTTCCCCTCTCCCCTGGGGGAGAGGGGTTAGGGGTGAGG
>JANNQE010000339.1:0-2540 GCA_031441625.1 Planctomycetia bacterium | reverse complement strand
GAGAAAACGTCGCGGATCGTCGCGGTCGCGGGTGGTTGCCATTGAACCCGTTTCGGAATCGCCCCGTTCCAAGACTAAGGTCGCCACGAGATGGGGCCTATGACGCAAAGATCTTCTTGAACCGCTCGTCCTTCTCCAGCTCGCCCTCGCGGCTGGGCGTCTCGTCGAGCAGCCGCTTGACCACCACGTCGGTCGTCACCCCTTCCGAGTCGGCGGTGAAGTTGGTGGCGATGCGGTGCCGCATGACCGGCAGGGCGAGCGCCTGGATGTCTTCCACGGTGGCGAACGAGCGGCCGTACAGCAGCGCCCGCGCCTTCGCCGAGATGATCAGGTTCTGCACCGCCCGCGGGCCGGCCCCCCAGCTCAGCCACTCGCGGATGAACTTCGGCGCGCCCGGCCGGCTGACCCGCGTCTGCCGCACCAGGGCCAGGGCGTAGTTGATCACGTGGTCGGTGACGGGCACCTTCCGCACCAGAGTCTGTAGCTCGATGATCTGCTCGCCGCTCAGCACCGCCTTCGGCTCGTCCATGTGCGTGCTGGTGGTGCGGCGGGCGATCTCGAACTCCTCCTCGAACGTCGGGTAGTCGACGAACACCTTGAACATGAAGCGGTCCTGCTGCGCTTCCGGCAGCGGGTAGGTGCCTTCCTGTTCGATCGGGTTCTGGGTGGCCAGCACGAAGAACGGGCTGGCCAGCTTGTGCCGCACGCGGCCGACGGTGACTTGCTTCTCCTGCATGGCTTCGAGCAGGGCGGCCTGCGTCTTCGGCGGGGTGCGGTTGATCTCGTCGGCCAGCACCACGTTGGCGAAAAGCGGCCCTTGCAGGAAGCGGAACTCCCGCCCGCCGGTGCTCCGGTTCTCCTCGATCACGTCCGTGCCGGTGATGTCCGACGGCATCAGGTCGGGGGTGAACTGGATCCGCTTGAAGTCGAGCGACAGGCACTGCGCGAGCGTGCTGATCATGAGCGTCTTGGCCAGCCCCGGCACCCCTTCCAGCATGCAGTGGCCGCGGCCGAACATGGCGATGAGCAGTTGCTCGATGACTTCCTCCTGGCCGACGATCACCCGCCCCATCTGCTTGCGGATCTCGTCGAACGCGCCCTTCAGCTTCTTCACCGCGTCCATGTCCGAGTCGGACATCTGGGCGTCGGTGCGGCGGGCGGTCAGCACGACCTCCTCGTCGGTCACGCGCTTGGCCTTGATCGGTTCGTCGCTCATCGGGTCGCTCGCAGTGGGGGTGTGAATGGTCGGGGGTGGGGATTTCGGGACGGTGAGCCGCCGGGAAAGAAACGAACCCGGCGGCTCACGCCGCTCGGCTCGCCCGGTCTGTTACCGCTGGTAGAACGGCACCTGCTCTTTCTCCAGTTGCATCAGGATGAGGGCGGTGGAGGTGGAGAAGACGGGGCCGACGCCCCAACTGCCGCCCTGGGTCCACCCGCCGTCGGTGCCCTGCGTGCGGATGTAGTTGTTGAACGCCATCTTCTTGTACTCGCTCCACAGCATGGCGTTCTCCTTCTTCGCCTCCTTGTCGATCAGCTCGATGTAGCGGTCGTCGCCGAGCACGTACATCACCTGGCCGAAGTACAGGTTGCTGTACTCGTCGTGCCCGTTGCTGCCGAAGTTGCGGTAGATGCTGTCGCGGCAGAACTTCACCCACAGGCCGAAGTACTTGTCCTTGTACATGCCCGTGCTGCACGCGCTGGCGGCGGCGGCGGCGGTGATGGCCGGCCGCTCCTGCCCGCTCTGGGGGTTGCCGCCCCCGTAGTTGTAAATCACCCCGCCCAACGGGGTGGTACACATCTTCAGGTACTTGATGGCGTTGTCGATCGTCTCCTTCGGCACCGGGATGCCCGCGTTCCGGCACGCCCGCAGGGCCTGCAACTGCGTGACCGTCGTGCTCCCCTCGTCGAACCCGCCGCCGTCGGCCGCTGACACGTACCCCCACCCGCCGTGCTTCGTCACCGCCTTGCAACTGAAGTCCACCGCCTTCTTGAGCAGCGTCTCCAACTTCTTGCGGGTGACCGGGTCGTCCTCCTCCCCGTACACGCACGCCAGGAACAGCATGCCGAACCCGTGCCCGTAGGTGTACCGCGAACCCTCGCTCGGGTTCGACGGGGTGCCCAGCAGCCCGTTCGTCTGGCTCCGCAGCAGGTACCACTTGACCGCCTTCTCGATGCTCTCCGCGTACTTCCCCTCCCGGCACGTGCTCCCCTCCAGCAGCAGTGCCAGCCCGGCCATGCCCGTCATCGTCGTCGGGTACATGCCCCCCTGGCTCGACCAACTGCCGTCCGAACTCTGGTTCTTCCGCAGGTACTCCAGACCCTTGGACACCGACTCGTCCACCTTCTTCTGGTCCACCGCCCCCTTCTTCTCTTGGGCGGCGGCGGGGGCCGCGCACAGGCCGAGCGCGAGCGCGGTCCACATCCAGGTTCGGCGGTGCATGGGGGTCACTCCGTGCGAGTTCGGCGGGGGTAGGGATCTGTTAGCCCGAAGCGCGGGCGAGGGGCCGACCCGCATTGAGGGTCCGCCGGGTGACTGGCCC
>JANNQE010000338.1:0-8067 GCA_031441625.1 Planctomycetia bacterium | reverse complement strand
TCACGCCGCGTTGCGGCCGTCGTCCGTAGCCCCGGGCGGAAGCCCTGGGTCTGCGAGCCAAAAAACTGTTCCGCCCCGCTGGGGCCGGCGAAACTGGACCACGCCGGCCCCTGCGGGGCGGGTGGCGAACTGGTACTCCCAACCCAGGGCTTCCGCCCTGGGCTACGGACGACGGCCGCTTCGCGGCGTTCGAGCGCCGAACTGGCACGGGACATCTCACGGGTTTACCGCCCGCCCGCGTACAACCCCCGCAACGCCGCCTCCAGGCTCTTCTTGCCGGCGGTCAGGTCGTTCAACTTGCCGCGGTAGACCACACTGCCGCCCACCAGCACGGCCAGTTCGTCGCACAGCCCTTGCACCTCTTCGAGCACGTGCGACACCAGCAGCACCGTCTTTCCGGCCTTCTTGTACTCGCCCACCACGTCGCGGAGCAACTGCCGGCCGGTCAGGTCCAGCCCCTCGGTCGGCTCGTCCAGGATCAGCAGGTCGGGTTCGTTGATGAGCGCCTGGGCCAGCCCGAGCCGTTGCACCATGCCCTTGCTGAACCGGCTGATCGGCTCGTGCCGGCGGTCGGCCAAGCCCACGCGCTCCAACAGGGCGTTCACCCGCGTTGGCAACTCTTCCGAACTCACCCCGCTCAGGCCGCCGTAGAAGGTGAGCACCTCGCCCGCACTCAGGTAGCGGGGGAAGGCGTGGTTCTCGTGCATGTACCCGACTTTGCCGAGCGTGTGCCGGGCGGAGGCCGGTTCGCCCAGCCGCATCACACTCCCGCTCGTGGGGCGTGCCAGCGACAGCAGCAGTTTCACCAGGGTGGTCTTCCCGGCCCGGTTCGGGCCGAGCAGCCCGAACACACTGCCGCGGGGGACGACGAGCGAAACGTCCTGTACCGCGGGCACCTTCGCCTTGGCGAACAGGCCGGTCTTGTACGTCTTCCCGACCCCCGCGAACTCGACGGCGGCGACCACGGCACTCCCTCCCGGCGGGCGATTCCGATTGTGAACAGCCGAACCATAGGTCACGCCGGAGCGGAAATGCGGACTGCGGCGAGAAATTCCGGAGAGTCGATTTCACCGCCGAGGGCACAAGAGGGCACATGAGGGAGTCAGGAGGTGGACAGAAGATCTCACGCAGAGCCGCAAAGACGCAGAGAGGATAGAGTTTGGCGTGAAGGTTGGCACTCGCCCTCCTGCCGTTCGTTCTCTGCGACTCTGCGACTCTGCGTGAGATGTCCTGACTCCCTCATGTGCCCTCATGTGCCCTCGGCGGTGAAATCTGTCCTCCTGATCGTACCCCCTGCCCGAAAATCCTTCCCAAGTGCCCTACCCGACGCCCCGGCGCGAAGAACAATAACAGTACCTCTCCCATTGAGTTTCCGAGGACGACCGATCATGACCCCGCCTGCCGGTGCGACCGCCGAGCCGAAGGCCGCTCCCCCCCGCCACCACGCACCCGCCCAAGAAGTCGAATCCATCACCATCCGCTTCGCCGGCGACAGCGGCGACGGCATGCAGTTGGCCGGCACGCAGTTCACGAACACGTCCGCCTTCATCGGCAACGACATCGCCACCTTCCCCGACTTCCCGGCCGAGATCCGCGCGCCGGTCGGCACCCTGGCCGGCGTGTCCGGCTTCCAGGTGCACTTCAGTAGCCTGGAGGTTCACACCCCCGGCGACCTGCTCGACACCCTGGTGGTGATGAACCCGGCGGCGCTCAAGACGAACCTGAGGGACCTACAGCCGGGCGGCATCCTGGTGGTCAACTCGGACTCGTTCGAGGACAACGACCTGAAGAAGGCGAAGTACACGTCCAACCCGCTGCTCGACGGCAGCCTGGCCGGGTACAAGGTGATCCGGGTGCCGATTTCCAAACTGAACCGCGAGTCGGTCAAGGAGGCCGGCCTCAGCTCGCCGAAGGAGCAGGACCGCTGCAAGAACTTCTTCGCCCTGGGGCTTGTGTACTGGATGTACGAGCGGCCACTCGAACCGACGCTCAAGTGGATCAAGGACAAGTTCGGCAAGAAGCCCGAGCTGTTGCCGGTACTCGAAGCCAACACGCGGGCGCTGAAGGCCGGGTACAACTACGGCGAGACGGTCGAGATCATGCCGGTCCAGTACAAGGTGGGCAAGGCGAAGATCGAGCCGGGCCGCTACCGCAAGATCACCGGCAACGAGGCGATTGCCCTCGGGCTGGTGGCGGCGGCGAAGAACGCCGGCCGCCCGCTCGTGTACAGCGGCTACCCCATCACCCCCGCCAGTAGCATCCTGGAGCAACTGGCCGACATGCGGCGGTGGGGCGTGAAGACGCTGCAAGCGGAAGACGAGATCGCCGCGTGCGGGGCGGCCATCGGCGCCAGCTTCGGCGGGGCCATCGGGGTGACGGGCACGAGCGGGCCGGGCATCTGCCTGAAGAGCGAGGCCATCGGGCTGGCGGTGATGACCGAACTGCCGCTCGTCATCATCGACGTGCAGCGGGGCGGGCCGAGCACCGGCTTGCCGACGAAGACCGAACAGGCCGACCTGCTGCAAGCCATGTTCGGCCGCAACGGCGAAAGCCCGGTGTGCATCCTCGCCCCGCAGTCGCCGGTGGACTGTTTCGACATCGCGTACGAAGCGGTGCGGCTGGCCACCCGGTTCATGTGCCCGGTGTTCCTGCTGAGCGACGGCTACTTGGCGAACGGGTCGGAGCCGTGGAAGATCCCGGACGTGGACTCGCTGCCGAAGATCACGATCACGAACGCCACCGAGCCGAACAGCGACGGCACGCAGTTCCACGAGGTGGCCGAGGGGCAGAAGGGCAAGTACCTGCCGTACAAGCGGGACCAGTACCTGAGCCGCCCGTGGGCGGTGCCCGGCACGCCGGGGTTGGAACACCGCATCGGCGGCATCGAGAAGCAGGACACCACCGGGAACATCAACTACGAGGCCGAGAACCACGAGCACATGGTTCACACCCGCTGGAAGAAGGTCGAGAACATCGCCGAAGTCATCCCGGAGTTGGAAGTGCATGGGCCGGCCGACGCCGAGTTGCTGGTGATCGGCTGGGGCGGCACCTACGGCAGCATCCGGGCGGCGGTCGAGCGGTGCCAGCGGCACGGGAAGAAGGTGGCCTACGCCCACCTGCGGTACCTGAACCCGATGCCGAAGAACACCGAGGCGGTGCTCAAGCGGTTCAAGAAGGTGCTGGTGCCCGAGCTGAACAGCGGGCAACTGTGCTGGCTGCTGCGGGCCAAGTACCTGGTGCCGGCCGAGGGGCTGAACAAGATCCAGGGCAAGCCGTTCCTGGTGAGCGAGATCGAGGCGGCGGCGGTCGATGCGCGGGTTTGAATCTTCGCCCCGGAGGGGCCGTCGGGTGTAGCCCAGGGCGGAAGCCCTGGGTTGGCCCGGCCAATTGCCCTCCGCCGCGAAGCGGCCGGCGTGACGACGGCTCCTCTGGAGCGTGAAGAAAGGACACCATCACCCCCAGGGCTTCCGCCCTGGGCTACACCCGACGGCCGCTCCGCGGCGTTCAAACCCAACACACCCTCCCACCCAATACACACAAAATGGCTGCCACCGCACTCCCCACCCTGTCCGCCAAAGAGTTGACCTCCGACCAAGAGGTCCGCTGGTGCCCCGGCTGCGGGGACTACAGCATTCTGGCCCAGATGAAGAAGGCGCTCGCCACCCCGAGCGTGAAGAAGGAGAACCTGGTGTTCGTGTCGGGCATCGGCTGCTCCAGCCGCTTCCCGTACTACATGAACACCTACGGCTTCCACACCATCCACGGCCGCGCGCCGGCGTTCGCCACCGGCCTGCGGCTCGCCAACCCCGACCTGCAAGTGTGGATGGTGACCGGCGACGGCGACGGGCTGAGCATCGGCGGCAACCACCTGATGCACGTCCTGCGGCGGAACGTGGACATCAAGATCCTGCTCTTCAACAACGAGATCTACGGCCTCACGAAAGGGCAGTACTCGCCCACCAGCCGTATGGGCACGAAGACGAAAACCAGCCCGACCGGGTCGATGGAGTCGCCCGCCCGCCCGCTCACCATCGCGCTGGCCGCCGAGGCGTCGTTCGTCGCCCGCACCATCGACGTGGACGTGCAGCACCTGACCGCGACCCTGCAAAAGGCCGCCGCCCACAAGGGCACCGCGTTCGTCGAGATCTACCAGAACTGCAAGATCTTCAACGACGGGGTGTTCGAGTACGCCACCGACAAGAGCGTGAAGGCGGACAACCTGCTCTACCTGGAGCACGGCAAGCCGCTCATCTTCGGCAAGAACCGCGACAAGGGTATTCGGCTGAACGGCCTGCGCCCGGAGGTGGTGAAGGTGGGCGTCGACTGCGGGCCGGACGACCTGCTCATTCACGACGAGACGCTGGAAGACCAGACGGTGGCGACCATGTACAGCCGCATGGTCGGGCCGGAGTTCCCGGAGGTGGTGGGGCTGTACCGGAACGTCCGCCGCCCGTGCTACGAGGAGCTGCTCGGCAAGGCCATCGAGGCGGAGGTGGCGAAGAAGGGGCCGGGCACCGTGGCCGACCTGTTCAAGGCCGAAGACATCTGGACGGTGGAGTAGCCGCGAGTCTGTCTGTCCGGTTCTCGCTTGAGTACGGCGAGTGAACCGCCCCAAAGTAGTAGGCACACGGCGTGTGCCTACTGCATTTTAGCTGCAATGAACCACTCGCCCCTCGCTCGCGTCGGGCGAACCGGAGGCCGTCACTCGGCCTTGCCGCCGAACAGCCCGCCCAGGTTCTTCGCCACGTCGCCCAGGTTCATCCCGCCGCCCTCGCCGCCCAGCAGCGTGTCGATGTGCCCGCCCAGGCCGCCGGGCAGTTTCTCCTTCAGGAAGCCGAGCACCGAGTCCACCACCGGCTTCACCTGTTCCGCCGACATGCCCGTCTTCGCGGTCACTTGCTTGAGCAGTTCGTCCATTGCGGTCTCCGAGAGAGTGAGGAGTGGGCGACACCGGGAGTGTGAGCGTTCGCGGGGCGAGCAGAACACAGGTATCACCATGATGATAAGCAATTCCGCCCCCGCGGGTGTGAAGACCGCGACACCCCCGAACGAACAGCGGGTGTGTGATACGATGACCTCCTACGGGCACGCCCGGAGGCCGCCATGCCGCTACACGACTGGACTGATCGCGACAACTTCGACGGACTTCACCACCTCTGGATTTCCGAGGTGGTCAGCGACCTCCGGTACTCCCTCCCTCCGCCGTACCGCGTGGTTCTTGGCACCAGCCCGCTGCTCGCACTCGGCGGCAGTCTGCGCACGCCGGACGTGGGGGTGACGAACGGGCATCACTCCGAGCCACCGTCGGCGGGCGGCGCGGTTCGAGAACCGGACACGGAGGTGACGGTGGCGACGCTCGAAGAGGATTTGACCGCCCAGGTGGTGCGGTACGGCCGACTGGTCGCCGTGATCGAGTTCATCTCACCTCGGAACAAGGACCGGCCGGACGCGCGGGATCAGTATTCCACGACGTACCTCAGCTACCTCCATCACGGCGTTCACCTGCTCTTGGTGGACGTCCACCGCCGACCGATCGGATTCTCCTTCCCGCAGCGAATCGCCGCCGAGTTGGGTGCCGAGTTGCCCGCCCCGCCCGCGCCGTGTGCCGTCGCGTATCGTGTGGGCGAGCCGATGCCGGAAGGCGGCCGGCTGCTGGCGGTGTGGTCCGACCCGCTGACGGTCGGTCGACCGCTGCCGACCGTGTCGCTCCCGCTCACGGTCCACTTGGCCGTGCCGATTGATCTGGAAGCGACCTACTCCCGCGCCGCCGACAAGTGCTACCTGGAGTGATGCAGTGAGCGTGTCCATCTATTATTCCGCCCGCCGAAGCCGCCCGCTCACTTGCGGCGAACAAGTCGGGATCGATGAAGCGATCTCTCGTTACCCACTGTCGGGGCTACTCGCCGAGCACGGATTCGCGGTAGCGGAACGGGACGGCGAAGCGTTCGGCGTTTATTCGGCCGACGCCCCGACCGAACCGGATGTCGTGTTCGAGGGATCGACCAAATTGACACTCTGCGACGAGGAGGCATTCCGGGTGTCGATCGAATACTGGTGTCGGCTGCTGTCGGAGGTACGGCGGGTGATCCCCGATGCCGTCTGGCGGGTACACGTCGATGACGCTGACATTGTGTGGTGCGAAGTCAGCCAGGCATTCGACCCCTACGGTGGGTGAACCAGCACCCGGCGGCTCACGCCGAGAGTCCCCAGGGCGCAAACCCTGGGTTCCAGAGATTGATTCAGACCGTCACGCAACTTCCCCTTTTCACGCCTCGCACGGCACGCTATCTCCCCGCTCACTCGCAGCCGACTCCGGTCGGTTCGTCACTGCCCGTTTCGCACTGGTGGGGTGTCACCCATGACCCGCGCTACGCTCTGCTCGCTGTTCCTGTCCGCCGGGCTGGTGGTCGCCGCCGACCCACCCAAAACGGTCGCGCCGACGGACATCGTGCCGGTGTCGGCCAAGGTCGAGATCGTCGAGCCGACGGTGAAGGGCGAGGAGGCGTGGGCGAAGGCGTTCGCCGACGCCAAGACCGCCTACGGCAAGACTCGCGACTACAGCGGGTACATGGTGCGGCAGGAGCGGGTCGGCGGGAAGCTGGCGGCCGAGCAGACGGCCGAGATCCGCGTGCGGACCGAGCCGATGTGCATTTACACCCTGACGCTCGCGCCGAAGGCCCTGTTTAATCAAGAGCTGGCCTACATGAGCGGGAAGAAGGACGACAAGGTGCGGGCGAAGGCGTCGGGCGTGGCCGGGGCGGGCGGGTTCGTGACGGTGGCGGCCGACGACGCGAAGGCGAACGCCGAGAGCAAGTACGCGATCACGAACACGGGCATCGGGGCGGTGCTCAAGCGGGTGGAGGCGGCGCTCGACGCCGAGAGGGTGGCCAAGACCAGCCCGCAGGTGGTGGCATCCGAGTACAAGCTGAACGACCGCCCGTGCGTGCGGTACGAGATCTTCTGCGACCGCGCCCACGCCAAGCGGTTCGCCGCCCGCATGGTGGTGTACATCGACACCGAGTACAAGCTGCCGGTACGGTTCGAGGCCTACGACGCCCCGAAGAGTGGAGAGAAGACGGGCGAACTGACCGAGTGCGTCAGCTTTGTCAAGCTGGTGCTGAACGCCGGCCTGGGCGACAGCGTGTTCGACAAGTGACGTGTGGAGCAACCCTCGGGGGAGGGGAACGACGGGTCGATCGCTGGGGGGCGGTCGGCCCGTCGGCGTTTGTTAGGCGAACCCGGCCCGCAAGGGCCGCGGGTGCAAGCCACATCCAAACGCACCCACCGACATTGCGGTCGGGGTTCGCCAAATCCACCGGCGGACTCACGTCGCGCCGCCCGCCTTGTTGGTTCCCCCGCGCCTCGCGGCATACTATACCGGGTACACACCCGCCGCGAGATTCGCCGCCATGAGCGCGCTGTCCGACCGCATCGCCCAGTTCCGCAAGATGACCACCGACGACGCCGAGAACGAACTCGGGCACTTCCGGCTCGGCCAACTGCTCATGGAAGACAACCGGCACGCGGAGGCGGTGACGTCGTTCGAGACGACGCTCACCCTCTCCCCGCAGTTCTCGAAGGTGTACCAGTTGCTCGGCGAGTGCTTCACCAAACTCGGCCAGCCGGAAAAAGCGGTGGAAGTGATGACCCGCGGGTGGACCGTCGCCGACCAACGCGGCGACAAGATGCCCCGCGACGCGATGGCCACGATGCTCGCCAAACTCGGCGCACCCATCCCGAAGCAGGAAACGAAAGTCGAATCCGACGACGGCCCGGACACCGGCTTCCGCTGCTCGCGGCCGGGGTGCAGCGAGGGCAAGCGGGCGCTGCCGGTGGGCAAGCCGCCCGTCGACGGCGCGATCGGCGTCCGCATCACCGAGACCATTTGCGGCGTGTGCTGGAACGGCTGGCTGAAGGACTTCAGCATTAAAGTGGTGAACGAACTGCGGCTGGACCTGAGCAGCGAGGGCGGCCAGGCCGAGTACGACCGGCACATGAAGGAATACTTCGGGTTCGATGGTTAGTCTGGTCCCCCTCTCCCCTGGGGGAGAGGGGTTAGGGGTGAGG
>JANNQE010000337.1:0-10391 GCA_031441625.1 Planctomycetia bacterium | reverse complement strand
CCCCGGCTAACTGCCGACCCCGCCGTACACCCCGTCCCCCGAATAAAACAAGTGCGCCTCCGCCGGGAGGGGGGGCGGCCCGCCCGCATTCGAGCGGGGGGGACGCCCGTGCTCCCGGAAGTCAGATTCCCGCATGGCCGACACCGACACCGACGACGACGAACTGATCCCCCCGCCCGACCCGGACGCACTGCCCGCCTACGCCCGCACCCGCGACCCGGTGCCGCTCCTGGTGAAGGTGAAGGCCGAGGGGATGCGGCTCGACCAGTACCTGCAAATCTTCTTCAACGACTGCAGCCGCTCCGAACTGCAGAAGGCCATTTCCACCGGCAACGTCACCTGCAACGAGAAGCCGACCAAAGCAAGCTACAAGGTGCGGAACGACGACCGGCTGGTCGTGCAACTGCCCGCCCCGGTGAACGACGTGATCGTTCCCGAGGACATCCCGCTCGAAGTGCTGTACGAGGACGAACTGCTGGCGGTCATCAACAAGCCGCCGAACATGGTCGTCCACCCGGCCCGCGGCCACTGGACCGGCACCCTGGTGAACGCCCTCGCCTTCCGCTTCGGTGACCAACTGAGCAAGGAAAACGGCACCTTTCGCCTGGGCATCGTCCACCGCCTCGACCGCGACACGAGCGGGGCCATCCTGATTGCGAAGGCCGACGGCATCCACAACAAGCTGAGCCAGCAGTTCGAGAAGCGGACGGTGTTCAAGGAGTACGTCGCCATCGCGCAGGGGGAGTTCGAGCGGGACTCGGACTACATCGAGGCCAGCCTGATGCAGCACCCCCGCGAGCGGGAGAAGCAGTGCGTGGCCGCCGACCCCGACCACCCGGACGCCAAGCCGGCCATGAGCTACTACGAGGTGATGGAGCGGTTCCGCGGGTATACGCTGGTGAAGGTGCAGCCGAAGACCGGCCGCACGCACCAGATCCGCGTGCATTTATTGCACATCGGCCACCCGGTGCTGGCCGACAAGGCGTACACCCGCCGCAGCGAGTTCAAGAAGTCGGACATCGTCTCCGGCCTGCTGCCGTCGGACCCCGCCGACGAACTGTACATCGCCCGCCAGGCGCTGCACGCCTTCCGCCTGCGGTTCCGCCACCCGGTGAAGGACAACTGGCTGGAAGTGGAAGCCCCCCTCCCCGCCGACATGCGCGCCACCCTGGAAGGCTTGCGCGAACACCGCCCGCATCGGTAGCAGATCACCCGGCCGGCGGCGGGCGTCGCCAAATCGAAACGGTGCCGCGGCCGGGCACGGCAATCGATTTGACGTGCGTGAAGGTGGTCTGCGTGCGGACCAACTGCGGGAGCGGGGAGTTCGCCTCCTCCGGCTGGTTCGGCTCGTCGAGCGGGCCGCCCGGTTCGATGTCGATGAACACCAGCACGTCGCACCGGGTGACGGCACACCAGCGGGCGAACAACTCGGCCGACGGCGGGCCGGCTTCACCCGTCTCGCGGAGGTCGGTCTGCAAGCGGTCGGCGTGGCCGAACCGCTCCAGGTAGCTCCACTTCGCCCAGAACTTCCACGGGTGGCTGCCGAACACCGCCGGGCGGTCGTCGGCGGTCAGTTCGTCGAGGTACACGTCGGTCAGGTCGCGGAGGCTGGCGTCGGGCTTGTACCCCGGTTCGCCCGTCATCACCTCCGTGCCGGCCGGCGGGAACACCGCTATGCCGACACCGACCGCCAGCACAGCGGCGACGGCCCACGCGACCCACGGGCGGGTGAATCGGTCGAACACCGCCCCGATCACGGCGACCCCCAACCCGGCCGACGC
Source organism: Planctomycetia bacterium (assembly GCA_031441625.1). GTDB lineage: Bacteria > Planctomycetota > Planctomycetia > Gemmatales > Gemmataceae > JALHQU01. Next base: position 8,610 of record JANNQE010000337.1, on the reverse strand, counting down.
CCACAGCCCCGCCGCCGGCGTGAACAGGAACCGCAGCTTGTGGTTCGGGTGCCGCAGGGTGAGGAACACGCCGACCACGGCAAAGACTGGCACCACCCACCCGCCGCGGCGATACGCCCCCGGCCAAACCGTCGCCAGCAGTGCGACGACGGCGAGTGCCACCACCGCCCATGCCGCAGTGGGATTGCCTGCGTACTCGCGGACAAACCCGTCCCAGAAGAAACCGACGGTCTCGGCGAGCGTGTCGTGGTACGTCCGCTCGGTGTTCGCCGGGCTGAGGAACCAGACGAAGTTCGTGATCCGCAGGGGGATGAGGAACCAGACCAGGACGGGGGTGAGGTGCCAGTAGCAGAGGGGGTAGCGGTGGTCGCCGAGCCACGCTTTCGCGGTGTGTCGGCCGCCCGTCCACCACCAGATCGTGAGCTGCAACAGCACCAGGGCGTAAACGATGGTGATGAGCGTGGACGCGGTGCGGAGCGTGATCGGAATGCCGAGACCGGGCAGAGTGAACCCGCCGAGCAGCCACGCGCTGACGCACACGGCGAGCAGAATGGCGATCGGGTAGGCGAGCGGGTGGCGGAGTTGGGCGAGCAGCCAGGATCGCCACGGGATCTCGGTCTTCACTCGCTTCAGGAATGCCAACACGTCTCGCCAGTTCAACACCAGGTGGGCAACCCCGCACGCGGCGATCGCCATCAGCCAGTAGTTGAACTTCTGGAAAAAGAGCAGGCTGAGCGCCAGCCCGAACCAGCGGGCCGCACTCAAGGTGCGGTCCTGTTCCCACCGGAGGTAGGTGAACAGTGCGGCGAGTGTGAGGCACCCGCCGAGGCTCTCCAACATGCAGTCGGCGGCATACGCGCGGAACGTCGGGGAGGTGAGCACCAGCCCGGCCGCGACGAGTCCTGCGAGCGGCCCGCACCGGCGGGCGGCGCGGTTGGCCAGCAGGTACGCGAAGACCGCCCCGACCGCCCACCCGACGAGGCTCGGCACCACCGCCAGCGTCGGGTCTCGCCCGGCGATCATGATGACGCCGCACAGCAGCAGACCGTGTAGTGGCGGCCAGACGATGCTGCCCTTCTCGAAGTCGGAGGCAAACTGTACGAAGTGCCCGGCCCGTAGGTCGGCGGCCATCTCGGAGCCGTAGCGGTAGTGGGCGTTGCGGTCGTGCCCGCAGCTCACCCACAGTTGGCGGTAGCTTTCGCGATGTTGCTGGAACAGCCCGACGGCGGCGGCGGTCGCCGCCACGCACACCACGAGCAGGCCGACGCGGAACGGCCACCGCGATTCTGTCATGACGGGTCAGTCTCCGGGGTCGCCCAGACGGCAACACCTCCAACGAACGGCGGATCAGCTTTCGATCCGGACAGAGACTTGCCGCCCAACAGAGCCTCCCGCCATCTCATAGCCAGCCGATCAGCACTCCCCAAAGTCAAGTTCGAGGTCAGGGTGAACCAGTAGGTTCGCCCCCCACTCTCCGCGCCTCCGGCGAGTTCAGCAAGTGGATCCGGCAAGGATGCAAGGTGATGAGACAACCCTGCATGCGAGGAAAGAGTTCGTCGCATGTGTTCCAGTGCGTTCGGCAAACTCTCCGGACGTTGGGACTCGTCCACCCAGACCTGATAGCTAAGGACCACACGCTGCATCGGGCCGCAAGTGGAACCGAGTTGGCTGTCGGGGACGATGCGAGCTATTGCTGCATCGCCCAGAGTGTTCACCTTCTGGATCAGCACTTCCAGTGGTGCCGTGTTGTCGAAGAGCAAAGGGAGCGACTCGCTGTACCCTTTCCCCTCCGCCAGTCCGGTCCCGTATGCGGCTCTCAAACGGGTGACGAATCGGATTTTGTGAGGTGGTACGAATGCGTCGAACCACAGGCTGAACCTCCCGCCGGTGGCCGTCCGCCAAGTGTGGTCGATGCCGTCTACCAGTGCGACCAGTCGCACGGCGTGCGGGTGTGTCACGTCGACGGCCTCGCCCGGTGCGGCGAGTGCCGCGACCAGCCGCAGGTACTCGGCCTCCTCCGGCTGGCCGCGCTCGTCCAGCCAGTCGGCGTACACCAACCGCCGCAGGTCGTCGAGCGGGTTCGCCGCGATGCCGGCGATGAGAGCGTCTTCTTCGGTCATGGCGGGCGCACTCCGGTGGCGGGGAGTGGAAGAGTGTCGATGTTCACCCCACAACGCCGCAAGTGTTCGACCCCACGGCCTAAATGGGCACTGAGGAAAGCGGTGGTACTCAACTCGCACTGCATGTCTTGGAGTCGGAAGGAGTCAAGTTGTGTGGTGAGACGGGACTGTACCTCCGATGTCGCCAATCGCTCTTGGCCCACTTGAACCACCGCGAAGAGGGCAATCAATTGCTCTCGCGTGAGCGAAGCGAGGAGTTGGCGCAGTCCAATCGCCTCAGGGGGAAGCGGAGGTTCACCCGGATCGTATTCGTCCTCCAGTGAGGGTGAGTACCGATCCCACTTCTCGTCGTGCCAGTAGTGGTCAACGACATCCCGAAGGGCGCTCACCCTGCGGATCAGTTCGGTCATGGTTATCGGCGTGCCCTCTCCATTGGAATCATATCCGGCCTTCCGGTCGCAGGAGCGGGAACAGGATGACATCCCGAATGGTCGGCGTGTTCGTGAGCAGCATGACCAGCCGGTCGATGCCGATGCCGAGGCCGCCGGCGGGAGGCATGCCGTGCCGCAGCGCGCGGATGAAGTCGTCGTCCAGCTTCGCCATGCTGTCTTCCTCGCTCTGCCCGGCGAGTTGCCGCCGGAACGTCGCCTCCTGCGTGATCGGGTCGTTCAGCTCGGTGTAGGCGTTCGCCAGTTCCATGCCGTGAACGTACAGCTCGAACCGCTCGGCGATGTGCGGCTCGCTCGGCTTCCGCTTGGTCAGCGGGCAGATCGCGGCCGGGTAGTCGTACACGAACACCGGGCCGACCAGGTGCGGCTCGACCACCTCACCGAACAGGTCATTCACCAGCACGTCGTGATCCTTCTCCACGCTGGTGCCGGCCTTCTCGTCCTTCAGCACCGCCGGCACTTTGAACGCCGCCGCCTTCGCCTGCACCGCGGCGCAGTCGAGCATGTCGCACCCGACGTGTTCGCGGAACAGGTCGCCGTACTTCGCCCGCTGGAACGGCGGGGTGAAGCTCACTTGCTTCTCACCCCACGGGATCGTCGGCGTGTCGCTCACCGCACCCACGCACGCCACGATCAGCGCTTCCGTTAAGTCCATGATGCTGAACAGGTCGCCGTACGCGGAGTACAGCTCCAGCATGGTGAACTCGGGGTTGTGCTTGTGGCTGATGCCCTCGTTGCGGAACACGCGGCCCAGCTCGTACACCTTCTCGATGCCGCCGACGAGCAGCCGCTTCAGTGGCAATTCCAGGGCGATCCGCAGTACGAGCGGGATGTCGAGGGCGTTGTGATGGGTGTCGAACGGGCGGGCCGCCGCCCCGCTCGCCACCGCCTGCAACACCGGCGTTTCGACTTCCAGATACCCCTGCGCATCCAGGTGGTTGCGGATGGTGCGGAGGATCTTCACCCGCTGGTGTGCCCGGCGGAGCGTGTCCGGCGTGTAGATGAGGTCGAGGTAGCGCTTCCGCAGTCGCGTCTCCTCGTCGGCGAGGCCGTAGTAGCTGGTCGGGTGCGGTTCGAGCGACTTCGTCAGGTACGTGAACGCGGCGGCCCGCACGGTCGGCTCGCCCATCTTCGTCTTGCCGTACTCGCCCTCGACGCCGATCAGGTCGCCCAGGTCGGTCAGGTTGAGCAGCTTCCAGCCGAGTTCGCCGATCTGCTTGGCCCCCAGCATCACCTGGATTTTGCCCGTCTGATCCCACACGTCGAGGAAGAAGATTTTCCCCTTGTCCCGCTTGCCCACCACGCGGCCGGCGATCCGCACCGTCGGCCCGGTGGTGCCGGTGTCGAACGTCTCGGGCGCGACGGCCCGCACGTCGGCGATGTCCCGTTTGCCATCGAACCGCTGGCCCCACGGGTCGACGCCGAGCGCTTCGATCTGCTTCAGTTTGTCCAACCGCACGGCGGCTTGCTCGGTCTGGTCGGCGGGCGGGACGGGCGGGGTCGGGTCGGCGGACACGGCAGGCCTCGGTGACGGCGGTGGGACGAACGGGCATTTTACAGAGGCTGTCAGCAACGGCGGGTTCGCTCGCTCGATACACTGACGCGGACTTCGCCCACCGAGACTCCCACCATGCCCGACACGCCACCGGACGAGCCGAAGAAGTCGCTGTTCGAGAAGATGGGGGCCGGGCTGCCGGTCGGCCTGACCGCGCTCGCCACTATCCTGGCCGGGTTGAGCACCGGCGAACTCAGCCGGGCGATGTACTGGCGCTCGACGGCGGCACAAGACCAGGCGAAGGCGAACGACCAGTGGAGCCTGGCCGGGTTCAAGCGCGACCGCTCGCTCATCTGCGAGACGACGGCCGAGACGTTGGCGGCCGTTGCCCGGTACCACACCAGCCGAGGGAAGCCGGACCACACACCCACCCCAGACCACGTCGTTCAGGTGGGGAAATGGATGCGGGGTGAGGGGGAGCCTCCCGCCGACGACCCGGCGGTGCGAGCTGTGCTCCAGGCGGTTCACGACCGCCAACCCGAAGGTCAAGTGCTCAAGCTGGCCCGGCTGGTGGACGCGGATCGGTTGGAGCAACTGATCCAGACCGCGGCGAAGCAGTCGGAAGGAGTCGACCCGGCTTTCAAAAAGGAGTTGGACGAGGTGAGGGGGCAATCACTTCAGCCCGGCAGTTTCCTGACCCCCCCGAAGGACAATCCGACGGCCGACCAGACCGCCACCGTCGCCCTCCGGTACGAAGTGGAATCCCGCCGATACAAGGCCGAAGCCACCGCCAACCAGTGGGTCGGGTTCCTGTACGAGGTGCGGGTGAAGACCTCGACGGCCGAGTCCGAGCGGTTTCGCCAGCGGAGCCAGAACTTCTTCTTCGCCATGCTGGCGGCGCAGGTTGGCGGGGTCGGGTCGTCGCTCGCGCTCGCCCGCAAGCGGCGGAGCGCGCTGTGGCTGGTGGCCGGCATCGCCGGGCTGGCGGCGGTCGGGTTCGGCGCGTTCGTGTACCTCACCATGTAGGCGAACCCCGACCGCAAGGTCGGTGGGTGCAAGCCACTTGAGGAATGCACCCGCGGCCCTTGCGGGCCGGGTTCGCCAGGAACCGTCTTATGCCCCCCATGACTTACGTGGTGATCGTGGTCCGCCCGTCGGTCGCCGAGGCGGTGTTGCGGGCGTGCGCCGAGTTCGGCGTGGCGGCCGGCGTGGTGCGCGAGGCCAAAGGGTACGGCCGACAGAAGGGGTATCTGGACCGCTACCGCGGGAGCGAGTACAGCACCGCGTACCTGCCGAAGGTGGAGATCGCCGCGTGGGTGCCGGCCGACCAGTACGACGAGTTCGCGCAACGGGTGGCGAAGGTGGCCCGCACCGGGCGGATCGGCGACGGCAAGGTGTTCGCCGTGCCCACCGCGTGGCCGCACGCCATTGAGTTTTGAGGTGTTCAAATCATGTATTCGGGCGGGTTGTCGGCGACGAGCAAGTCACGCAGCGTGTACTCGGTCAGGTAGCCGGTGCGGGTGTCGGCCATCCGCTTGTCCAACCCGGACCACACCGCCCTCAGCTTCTGGCTGAACGGCGAGCCGTTCGCCGAACGCCCGTCGGGTGCGTCCAAGCCGTCGAGCACCGCGACGATGTCGGCCAGCGTGATCTCGGCCGGCGTCTTCGCCAGCCGGTACCCGCCCGACTTGCCGCGGGCCGTCACCACCAGCCCGGCGTTCCGCAACTCCACCAGGATCTGCACCAGGAAGCCGTGGTGAATGCCGTGCTTCTCGGTCACTTCGATCAGCCGCACCGGCCGCCCCTCGGGATACCGTGCGGCCAGCTCAAGCATGGCGAGGCAGGCGAACTCGGCTTTCGCGGTGACGGGCATTGCGCGTTCTCGGGATGGGGGATGGCGAATGTATCAGCGGCGGCGTACCGTGACAGCACCGCCCCGCCGACCGGACCCGCCATGACCCGCCAGCCGTTCGCCATCTACCACGAGCACCCCGACTGGTTCCGCCCGCTGTTCGCCGAACTCGACCGCCGCGGCCTGCCGTTCGTGCGGCTCGACCCACGAGCCCACGCCTACGACCCGTCGGAAGCGGCGTCGCCGTACTCGCTCCTGTTCAACCGCATGAGTCCGTCGGCGTACCTCCGCGACGGCGTGCAGGGCATGTTCTTCACGCTCGGGTTCATGGACCACTTGCACCGGCTCGGCGTGCCGGTGGTGAACGGGCTGACCGGGTTCGGGTACGAACTGTCGAAGGCCCGGCAGCTCACACTGCTCGAATCGCTCGGCCTGCCGTACCCGAAGGCCCGCGTCATCAACCACGCGAGCAAAGCCGTGGAAGCGGCGAACGGCCTCCGTTTCCCCATCGTCGTCAAAGCCAACATCGGCGGGAGCGGGGCGGGCATCGTGCGGTTCGACACGCCCGGCGATCTGAGCCGCGCCGCGGCCGAAGGGCGGTTGAACTTCGGCGTCGATCACACGGCACTGGTGCAGGAGTTCGTGCCGGCCCGCGGCGGGCACATCACCCGCGTGGAACTGCTCGGCGGCAAGTACCTGTACGCCATCAAGGTGTTCACGAATGGCGACTCGTTCAACCTCTGCCCGGCCGACATCTGCCAGCGCTCCGACGGCGTCGAGTTGGCCCGCTCCGCGTGCGCGATCGACGCCCCGAAGACCGGCCTGAAAGTGGAAGGGTACACCCCGCCGCCGGAGGTGATCGCCGCGTGCGAGCGGGTCATGCAAGCCGCGGGGATCGACGTGGGCGGCATCGAGTACATGACCGACGACCGCGACGGCAGCCTGGCGTACTACGACATCAACGCGCTGTCCAACTTCGTCGCCGACGCGGTGAACGTGGTCGGCTTCGACCCCTTCCGGAAGTTGGTGGACTACCTCGAAAAGAGGACCGACAAAACGGGACACGGATGAAGAGGATGAAAGCAGGGATGAAGAGGATCAGAGAAGATCTTGATCTGTTCTGATCCTCTTCATCCCTGCCCTTTCCGTGTCATCCGTGTCCCTCATATTGGACCCTGCCCATGAGATACGGCTACTGGCTCCCGGTGTTCGGCGGGTGGCTGCGGAACGTGGACGACGAGAACATGGCCGCCACCTGGGAGTATTCCAAGAAGCTCGCCCAGCGGTCCGAGCAGATCGGGTACGACCTCACACTCGTGGCCGAACTCAACCTGAACGACATCAAGGGCGAGTCCGCCCCGAGCCTGGATGCGTGGAGCACCGCCGAGGCGCTCACCGCCGTCACGAACACGCTCGAATACATGGTCGCCGTGCGGCCGACGTTTCACAGCCCGGCGCTCCTGGCGAAACAGGCGGCGAACATCGACCACATCGGCGGCGGCGGGCGACTGAGCCTGAACGTCGTCAGTAGCTGGTGGAAGGACGAGGCGACGAAGTACGGCGTCCACTTCGAGCAGCACGACGACCGCTACGCCCGCACCGCGGAGTGGCTGGAGATCGTGGACAACCTGTGGAAGCGGGACGGGTTCAGCGTTCACGGGCGACACTACCGTATCGAGGATTCGGTCCTTCAGCCGAAGCCGCTGACCAAGCCGCGGCCGGTGATCTACGCCGGCGGCGAGTCCGAGACCGCGAAGAACCTGATTGCCAAGATGTGCGACGCCTACGTGATGCACGGCGACCCGCCCGAGCGGATCGCCGAGAAGGTGAAGGATATGGCCGCGCGCCGGGAGCGGTTCGGCCTGCCGCCGATGCAGTACGGCGTGGCGGCTTACGCCATCGTGCGGAACACCGAGGCGGAGGCGCAGGCGGAGTTGGCCCGCATTACGGACGTGAAGCAGAGTGCGGCCGGGTATCACAACTACCAGCAGTGGCTCTCGGGGACTCAACTGGAACAGCGGGTGAGCCTGGAAGACTACTCGGTGAGCAACCGCGGACTGCGGGCCGGGCTAGTGGGTACGCCGCAACAGGTGCTCGACCGCGTGAAGGCGTTCGAGGCCGCCGGCGTCAACCTGCTGCTGCTCCAATGCAGCCCGCAACTCGAAGAGATGGAGCGGTTCAGCGAGGCGGTCATCCGGGTGTGACTGCTTCCCACTTCGCCACGATCACCGCAACGTCGTCGGGCAGCCGGACGGACGGCGGGCAGAGTAGTGTGATGATCGTTCGCGGCAGTCGTCTGGGATCTATTCGATTGAACATTCTTGCACTTCAGGCTTGCCCCTCTGCTTCTCTGTCTGAGAGCCGGTTCCTGAAGGTGGGTTGACGCAGCGGTCTGGGGGTGGCATTCTGTCCCCTCGGTCAGTCGCCCCGACAACTATCGCATGGATGCCCTGATGCCACACTCCCCGGATTATGTGCCGCCCGATCCGTCGAACAATAACACCACTTATGACACCGACTTAACGAATGACCAGTGGACCATTGTAGCTCCGCTCGGGTGCCGTTGCCCCGATCCCAGAGTTTACGCTGCAATTGCAGGTGTTTTGGTTTCTCGCGGTCGGTAACTCACCTCTTTCGGGAGTGGCTGAGCGTGGAGGTACGCTGCATACGCTCGCACCCAAACTTTGCTGAGGA
>JANNQE010000336.1:0-2113 GCA_031441625.1 Planctomycetia bacterium | reverse complement strand
GCCGGGAGCTTGCGACCGGGCGACGCCGAACAGATCACCTACTCGGCCGTCTCGCGGACGGCCTTCTCGGTGGCGAACTCGACCGGCTTCGCCCGAGCCTTCGCCTCGCGGTCGATTCGCCGCTGCTCGACGATCAGCTCGTTCGCCTTGCCCACCAGCTTCGACAGCCCCTCGCCCGTCACGCCGCTAATGAGCAGCACCTCGCGGCCCAACTCGGCGGCCAGTGCGTCCCGCACGGTCGCGGCATCGGTCAGTTCGGCCTTGCTGACGCACACGATCTCGGGCTTCGCGGCCAACTCCGCACTGTACGTCTTCAACTCGTGCCGGATGGTGTGGTAGTTCTTCACCGCGTCGCCGCCGTCGGTCGGGAACGGCTCGACCAGGTGGATGAGTACCCGCGTGCGGTCCACGTGCCGCAAGAACTCGTGCCCCAGCCCGACCCCCTGCGAGGCACCCTCGATCAGCCCCGGCAAGTCTGCCATCACGAACCCGGCGTCGTGCCCCATGCTCACGATACCCAGGTTCGGGTGCTTGGTGGTGAACGGGTAGTCGGCGATCTCCGGTGTGGCTCGGCTCAGGCGGCTGAGCAGCGTGGACTTGCCGGCGTTCGGGAAGCCGACCAGCCCGGCGTCGGCGATCACCTTCAGTTCCAGCTTGATCCACCGCTCCTCGCCCTCATCACCCGGCCCGAACTCCCGCGGGGTGCGGTTGGTGGCGCTGGCGAAGTGCATGTTCCCCCGCCCGCCGCGACCGCCGGCGATCACCAGTTCGTCGCCCGGTTCGACGAGGTCTTTGAGCACGTTGCCGCGCTCGCGGTCGCGGATGAGCGTGCCGGGCGGGACGAGGATGACGAGGTCGGCGGCGTCTCGGCCGGCGCAACCCGAGGTGCCGCCCGGGTCGCCGTTCTTCGCCTTCCAGTGCCGCTTGTGCAGCAGCGGGGCCAGGTTGTCGGCGTTCGGGTCGGCCCGGATGATGACGCTCCCGCCGTCGCCCCCGTCGCCCCCGTCCGGCCCGCCCCTGGGGATGTACTTCTCCCGCCGGAACGAGCTCATGCCCCGCCCGCCGTTCCCCCCGCTGACAAACAGTTCCGCGCGATCGACGAACATGACCTTGCCTTAGTAGGGGCACCCCTTGTGGGTGCCCGGCGAGATTGGAGGGCGCCCACAAGGGGTGCCCCTACATTCTTTCCACGGTGCGGATGCCCAACAACCCCAACGCCGTCCGAATCGTTCGGGCAGTCAGGTCCACTAGTAGCAGGCGGCTCTGCTTCAGTTCGTCACTCGGGGCGGTCAGCACCGGGCAGCCCTCGAAGAACCCGCTGAACGCCTTCGCCACGTCCCACAGGTATTGCGTGACGTAGTGCGGCAGGTACTCGACCGCGGCGTTCGTCAGCACTTCCTCGAACTTGAGCAATTGCACCGACAGCGCCCGCTCGGCCGGGTGCGTGAGCAGCACCTTCGGCGGGGTGGTGCGGAACGGAGCGTCATCGATCTCGCCTTTGCGGAAGATGCTACGGCCGCGGGCGTAGGCGTACTGCATGTACGTGGCCGTGTTCCCCTCCGTGGCCAGCATCTTGTCGTAATCGAAGATGTAGTCGCTAGTACGGTTGCCGCTCAGGTCGGCGTACTTCACCGCCCCGTAACCGACCGTCTCGGCGATCTGGCGCTTCGTCTCGTCGGTCAGGTCGGGCACGTCGTGGCCGTGCGCCTTCCGCTCGGCGTGGCTCTCGGCGTACTTCGTCAGCCCGAGTTCCGCCGCGTCGTCGAGTAGTGCGGCCAGTTCCACCGTGCCGCCGTCGCGGGTGCGGTACGGCTTCTTGTCCTTGCCCAGGATCGACCCGAACGCGATGTGGTGCATCTCGACGTTCGCGTACCCCCAGCGATTGGCATTCGCAAACAGCGTCTTAAAGTGCAACGCCTGGCGCGCATCGACGACGTACAGCATCACGTCCGGCTTCCACGTCTCGATGCGATACTTGATCGTCGCCAGGTCGGTCGTCGTGTACGTGAACGCCCCGTCGCGCTTGCGGACGAGCGCCGGCGGTTCCTCCTTTCCAAGCTCCTCTTCCTTCGGCACGATGCCCTTCGCGTTCGGCACCACCACCGCCCCGTTG